>NZ_JAPTFQ010000006.1:0-94001 GCF_030985535.1 Stenotrophomonas sp. Sm2128 | reverse complement strand
CACCCCGCCCGGCCCAATCGCATGAAACGCATTCCGCGACCACCCACGAGGGGCTGCGCCGTTGGCTGGAAACTACGGCCACCAGCCACGCCCGAACCGGGCGAAATGATCGGCCGCCCGTTCGAACGGATTGCGCGCACTCACCCCGCCGCACAGCAGGTACACCGGCAGGTACAGCGGGCCCAGCACCATGTACTGGTACACGTGCGCCCGTTCGTGATCATCCAGCCGGATCAGCGGCTCCACGCCCCACCCTGCCTGATGCGCATAGGTGCGGCAGGAAATGCCCAAGTCATGGCCGGTATGCAGGATCACGTTCCCCAGAGTGATCGCCCCGCCTGGCCCCCACGGCCAGCGGTCGAACACCAGCGCGCAGTCACGGCCGCTCCAGCGCAATGTCGCGCCGCCGAGCATGCCGGCCAAGCCGCCGATCACGCCGAGCAGAGAATTGGGTGACGTCCACACCGCGCCCAGCACCTGCAGCGCGCGCAGCCAGATCGGCCAGGGCGTTGCTCCAGTCTTCAATCGGCCTCGTTGGGGATCAGGAGCCACAGGATCAGGTAGACCAGGATGCCAGGGAAGGCGGCGGAGGCCAGCGAAACCAGCACGTAGATCACCCGCAGCAGGGTCGCATTCCAGCCGAAGCGATGGGCAATGCCGCCCATCACGCCGGCAATCATGCGGTCGTTCAATGAACGCGACAGCGTTTTGGGCGCGGTGTTCATGGCGGCAGCTCCGGGAAACGGACAAGGCAGTCGAACATGGCTCGACTCTACACTGCCCCCATGTCTACGGCGTGCGGTGGCGCAGGGCCTGCAGGCGTGCGCCGAACCAGGCGGCTGCGGTCTGTTCAGGCTGCCCCGGACACTGGATGCGGTAGGGTTTGCCACTCATGCTGCTCTGGCTGGCAGCGCGCTCGATGAACTGCTCGGCGCTGTCCACCATGCCCTTTTTCAGCAGGTAATCGTACTTGCGCTGCAGGTGCGCGCGCGCGTCGCTGCCGTCGTACCAGCTGCCATTGCGCTGGAAACGGCACTGGGAGCCATCCAGGCTGGCGATCAGCTGGGCGATCTCCCGGCGTGCATCCGTACTGGGTGCGGCGTGGGCAAGTGGTGCTGTCAGCAGTGCCGCAAGAATCAACAAAATCCGGTACATCATCACCCCCAAGTCAGTCGAGCATGGCTCGACTCTACAGATCGCGCGCCTTCAACCAGCCATCGATCGTGGCCGGTACTTCGCGCTGCGCGCGGCCGGAAACGTAGATACCAATATGTCCACCACGGAAACTGGACTCGGTGTAGTCGTCCGTGCCCAAACGCCCGCGCATCGCGCGCGAGGCATCCGGTGGCACCAGATGGTCCTGCTCGGCATAGATGTTCAGCACCGGCAGCGTCACCTGCGACAGATCCACCGCTTCCTCGCCGATCCGCACCGTGCCGTTCACCAGCCCATTGCCCTGGTAGAACTGCTTGATGAAATCGCGAAACGCCTCGCCCGCCAGGTCCGGTGAATCGAAGATCCACTTCTCCATGCGCAGGAAATCCTCCAGCGCGGCCTTGTCATCGAGGATGTCGAGCAGGCCGACGTACTTCTGCACGTTCAGGCGGAATGGCTTGAGCATCAGGTAACTGGCATTCATCAGGTCGGCCGGGATGTTGCCCAGCGTGTCGACCAGCAGGTCCACGTCCACCTGCCGCGCCCAATGCGAGAGCATGTTGTCAGCCGTCTGGAAGTCGACCGGGGTGACCATGGTGATCAGCTTGCCCAGCTTCTGCCGGCGCAGCGCGGCGTAGCAGAGTGCGAACACGCCGCCCTGGCAGATGCCGAGCAGGTCCACCGGGTCACCACTGCGCGCACGCAGCGCATCGACCGCGCCGTCGATGTAGCGCAGCAGGTAGTCCTCCAGGGTCTGGAAGCGTTCGGACCGGTCCGGGTAGCCCCAGTCCAGCACGTACACGTCCTGGCCCAGCGCCAGCAGCTTCTGCACCAGCGAACGGTCGGCCTGCAGGTCGACCATGTACGGCCGGTTGACCAGCGCGTAGACGATCAGCAGCGGCGTGCGCCGGGTCGGTGCCTGTTCGCCGACGAAGCGGTACAGCACCACCTTGCCGTCACGCCAGACTTCCTCGCGCGCGGTCACGCCATAGTCCACGTCTTCCACCTGCGGCAGCAGCTTCAGCCCTTCCATCAGCTTGCGCTGCATGGCCAGGGTTTCCTGCATCAGGTCATCGGCGTTGAAGCCCAGCGGTCCTTTCATCGGTCACGCGCCCGAGTGGAAGCGCGAGACGCAGCCTTCTTCGCAGACACCTTCTTTGCAGGCGCCTTCTTCGCCGGCGCGGCCTTCTTCGCGGCTTTGCGCGCGGCCGGCTTCACCTTCGCCGGTGCCGGCTGCGACACCGGATCGACCGCGGCGGTCCCCGCCAGCACCGCCACCTGTGCCTGCAGGCGGCGAAGGCTGCGCTCCAGTTCGGCAATACGGCGATGCGCGGCGTCCATCTCGCTGCGGGTCGGCAGGCCGATACGCTCACTCATCTGTTCCACCTCGCGCTGCAGGCCGGCGCGCAGGCGCATCTGCGCGTTGCCCAGCGAGGCGTACACCTGCTGGAACGGTTCGGACATGGCGACCTTGGCGTAGGCCTCCTCGGCCACTTCGATCCACAGGTCGAACATCGCGCGGGCGCTGGTCAACTGGCTGCCGGGCTGTTCGTGCTCGGCCAGACGCTGCTCGAACAACGCGAAGGCCTCGTCCAACGCCTGCCTGATCTGATCAACGTAGGCGCGCGAATGCTGCTGGTACTCCTCCTGCACCCGCAGCAGCGCCTGCCAGCGCGCCTGGTGCTCGCGGCCGGGGCCGAACGCCGGGCTCTGCAGCCACGGGCCCGCCTGCAGCTGGAACTGCTGCAGCCATGCGGCGAATTCGGGCACGGTGGCGCCGGCGTGGGTGCTGCCACGGGCGCCCTGCAGCATCCACTGCAGCATGCCATCGCCCTGCCCCTGCACCGCCTCGCGCCAGGCCTGGGCCACATCGGCACTGCTGGCGTCGCGGCCGGCAAACCGTGCGGCGACCTCCTGCATGGTGCCGTACCAGCTGCCCGCCTGCTCCCGGAACCGGCGCACGGCATCTTCCGGTGCGCCCTGCGCCTGCTCGGGCAACAGCTGGCCCCACCAGTCGAACAACCGCTGCCAGCTGCCGGGGTCGTCACCGGCGGGTGCGCCGGGCGTGCTCGCATGACGCAGGGCATCGCCCCAGGCGCCGAAGTACTGCCGGGCCAGGGTCTCGAAATCGCTGCTGCCGGCGTCGTGGGCCGAGCTGGTCATTGCAGGCCTCCGCTGGGCTGGCTCATGGCTTGGGGATACGCAGGGTCTTGCTGATCATCAGCGACCCGGACAAGGCGAACAACAGCACCATCGGGTGCAGCTGCCACGGGCCGATCTGCCACTGGCCGAACCAGAGGTCCTGGCCGATGGCATCGGTACCGGCGGCAATCGCCAGCACGATCACCAGCACCAGGCTGGTCGGGATCGGGGTGCCCTCGAAATACGTGACCTTGCCCTCGTCGCCGGCGAGCGCCTCGGCGGTGACGTTGTAGCGTGCCAGGCGGCTGACACCGCAGCAGACGAAGTAGCTCAGCACCAGCCAGTCCCAGCCGCCCTGCATGCCGCAGGCATAGGCCAGCGCCGCCGGCGCCACGCCGAAGGAGATCACGTCCGACAGCGAGTCCAGCTCGCGGCCGAGGGTGGAGCTGGACTTGCGCCAGCGCGCGATGCGCCCGTCGAGCGCGTCGAAGATGAAGGCCAGCGGGATCAGCGCCATGCCGAACAGCAGGTAGCCGCGCTCGCCGTCCTGCAGGAAGCGCATCGCGGCAAAGACCGCACCGGTGCCGCAGAAAGCATTGGCCAGGGTGAACCAGTCGGCCAGCTGGAATTCGCGCAGCATCGAGAAGTGACGTTTCATGGGGTCTCACGGAGCATCAAGGCCCACAGGTTACCGCGAGCGCCGCCGCTGGCGACAGCGCTGGCAGGCCCCGCCTTCACCGCTCCCTCACCTGCCCTCACCGACGGTGAATTTTTCGCCACCCATCTTGACAGCCTAGGGGGGTGGCGCCTGTCGCGGCTTATCCACAAAGTTGCCCACGCGTAATCCACACCCCCTGTGGACAACCAGATCTCACCGACTGCGACGCTGGACATTTCCTCATCACCCGGAAGCGGGGTTTCCCTACTTCCCAAGCCACAAGGTCGGCGCTATGGTCACCGGCGGACCCGCCGCCGCCACGTCCGAAACTCTGCAACGGACGATGATGATGCTGGATGCTCCCACCCTGGCCGCACAGCTGCGGCAGCCCCACGGCGAGGCCGCGCTGGCGGTGGCCGACTCGATGAACCACAGCAACGGCGCACTCAACCTGGCCGCAATCGGGCTGCTGGCCGTCGGTGCCGGCGAACGGGTCCTGGAGGTCGGCCCGGGCAATGCGGCCTTCGCGCCACTGATGCTGCAGGCCACCGGCAGCCACTATCTGGGCATCGAGCTGTCCACGGCCATGGTCGAGGCCGGCAACCAGCGGCTGGCCGACGCCGGGATGGCCGAACGTGCGGCGATGCGACACGGCGACGCCCATGCACTGCCGGTCGCCGATGCCGCGATGGATGCCGCGCTGGCGGTCAACACCCTGTACTTCTGGCCAAACCTGGCCCCGGTGCTGGACGAACTGGCGCGGGTGCTACGCCGGGGCGGCCGCCTGTGCCTGGCCTTCGGCGATGCCAGCTTCATGCGCAGCCTGCCATTCGCCGCCGACTTCCAGCTGCATGACCTGGACACGGTGGAGCTGGCGCTGCGGGTATCGGGCTTCCGCGTCTCGGCCTGGCGCAGCCACCGCGAATCCGCGGCCGGCAATGACGGCCAGACCCGAGAAAAGCACTTCCACCTGCTGCTGGCACAGCGGCACTGAAGTGATAGAGCCGGCCTGCACCCGGCCGCCAACGAGCAAAACAGAACACCTGCATCCGCGCCGGATGCGATCCGACCGAGTGGTAGAGCCGGCCGCTGGCCGGCTGCTCCGGCCATTGCGGATTGCCGGCCAGCGGCCGGCACTACCCAGCCTGCACGCGGCGCCGCCAATGCGCGAAACAGAACACCTGCATCACCAGCATGGCCAGCAACCCCAGCGGCCATGCCCACCACAGCCCGGCCAGACCGTGCCGGGACTGCAGCCACATCGCCAACGGCAGCTCCAGCAGCAACACGGCAGCCATGCCCAGCAATGCCGGCAACAGCACCGTGCCGCTGCCGCGCATCACTCCGACCAGCACCGCACTGCCTCCCATCGCCAGCACGCCCCACACCACCGTGCGCAACTGCTGCGTGGCCATTTCGCGCGGCTCTGCGGCCGCCAGGATCAAGCCAGTCAGCCATGGCGCCAGCGCCATCACCAGCAGCACTACGACTGTCAGCATCGCCAGACCCAGCATCACCCCGGTGCGGGCGATGGCAGGCAGCCGTGCCGTACGCCCCGCTCCCATCGCATGCGCGGCGAGGATGGTGGCAGTGATCCCTAGGGACATTGCCGGCAGCTGCACCCAGCTCATCAACTGATTGACCGCACCGTAGGCGGCCGTGGCCGTGTAGCCATAGCGGTTGATCCAGCCCAGCAGCACGATTTCGGCAATGGCCAGGCTGAGCATCTGCAACGAAGACGGTATGCCGATGCGCAGCATCGAACGGATCAGCGCTCCATCAAAGCGGATGGCTTGCAGCAACTCATGCCCCGGGGCCAACGGGTGCCCCATCCGCTGCCACCGCCACATCAGCCAGGCCAGGGCCAGCAGCGAGGCGAGCGCCGCCGAGACTGCCGCACTGGCCGCGCCCAGCTGCGGCAGGCCGGCCCAGCCCAGGATCAGCAGCGGCGTGCACAGCAGGCCGACCACCGTGGCCAGCAGCAGCGCATGCAGCGGCGTTTTGGCATCGCCCACCGCACGGCCCACCGCAGTGGCCAGCCACAGCAGGAAGAACGCCGGTGCCGCCAGCAGCAGGACACGGGCATAGACGATGGATTCGCCGAGGATCGGCGCTGGCGTGCCCAGTGCCGCCAGCAGCTGTGGCGCGAAACCGCCGCCGACCGCCATCACCAGCACTGACAACAGCAGAATCAGTGCCACCGCACTGCCGGCCACCGCGCGAGCCTGTTGCGGCCGGCCCGCTCCCCAGGCCTGGCCGATCAGCACCATCGCACCGGTCGCCAGACCCATTACCAGGGCCAGCAGCAGGAAGAAGACAGGGAAGAACGCTGCGGCGGCGGCCACCGCCTGCGTACCCAGCAGATGGCCGAGGTAGATGTTGTCCAGCGTGCCTGCGGCCAGCTGCAATGCGTTGGTCAGCAGCATCGGCAGCAGCAGGTTCAGATAGGTGTGCCAGAGGGGCGGCGCGACCGGGGGGATGGGATGTGCGGGGGTGTCCATGGGGTTCTCTGGGCAAGGCGCTGCCCTGCCCGGCGTTTCCGCCAGCAAAGCAAGCAAATGGGAGCGGGCGGCCGTGGCCCGCGATCAGGTGGCGCCGCCGCTCAGCAACGGCGCAGTGGCTCAGCCGTCTGCGTGGTCCGAAGAATCATCGAAGGCCAGGCGCAGGGCGTGATTGCGCACATCCTCCGGCCAGCTGCGCAACGCCATTTCCAGGCCCGCCCGGTCGTGCGCGAACAGGACACGGATGGCCTCCTCGAAGCCCGGCAGGTCACCGGCGATGGTCTGCAGGAAGTGATAGGCGCGCTCGGCATCGCGACGCCGGCGGTCCTTGTCCGCACCAGCACGGCTGGCCGCCTCCACCAGCTTGCGCAGCACTACCGAGGCCCCGCCGGGCTGCTCGGCCAGCCACGCCCAGTGGCGCGGCAGCAGGGTCACTTCGCGTGCGACCACGCCCAGCTTGGGGCGGCCGCGGCCACGCGGAGTTGCCGGCGCCTCTTCGGCAGTAACGTCGGCATCCGCCTCGACGGCGGCGGGAAAGGCTTCGACGACCCGCGCCAGCAGTTCTGCGTCACTGCCGCGCGTATCGAAATCACGGGTGCGGCCGGTAGCGTTGTCGAACACCAGCAAGGGTCCGGCAGCGTTGTCGGCGCGCAGCTGCTTGAGGGCCAGCGCGGCCACTTCCGGGGTACCGGAAGCGACCAGCCGGTGGCCGTCGAAACAACTGAAGGGGGGGAGTCGGGACGCAGGCATGGCAATGGCATCGGAGGTGATGCGCGAATATTGCCCGGGTAATTTTCGTTCGTCAATATTGCCCGGGTATTAATCAACCGGAAGAGCGTGCCAACCAAGGTTGGCACCCACCTGGAAGGTTGATCCCCACTCGAAAGATCGCCCCCCTCCCGATTCGCCGGGTTACAGCCGGCTGTAGGACCAGCTGACCATGCGGCCGTCCTGGTACGGCATCACGCCGTGGAAGGGGCGCGGGTCGGCGTCGAACACCAGTGGCAGGAAGTTGCGGTCGCCCTCCCACATCGGCAGCGTGTCCAGCTTGTCCAGGTCCACCCACTCCAGCGTGCCCTCGTGGTTGCCGCCGTGCGGGGTGCCTTCGAAACTGTCGATGACGAACACGAAGCCCAGCCAGTCCTCGCCGTGCTTGCCGAAACCCGGCCAGCTGATGGTGCCGCGCAGGCGCATGCCGGTGCAGTCGATGCCGGCTTCCTCGGCGATCTCGCGGCGCATCCCTGCCGCAACGTCTTCGGTTGGTTCGATCTTGCCGCCCAGCCCGTTGTACTTGCCCAGGTGGTGGTCACCGGGCCGGGTGTTGCGGTGGATCATCAGCACCTGGCGACGATCGGGCGACAGCACGTAGCCCAGGGTGGCGACGATCGGGGTGTACGGCATGGGCAGCATCCAGCGGCAGGTCAGCCGTGGATTATGGCCGATCAGCGCACCAGCGACAGGCGGCGTTCGGCAGCCGCAGTGGCGCCATCAGGATCGCGGCGCAGGGTGGCCACGCCGTGGCCGCGCTCGGCGAGGTATTCCAGCCACTTGCCGAGGAAGGTGTTCATACGCATGCGGTGGCTGATCAGTTCCGCCGGCGGCGGGTACAGGCCCATGGTGTCCTGCCAGCGGCGGCCGACATAGCAATGGGTGGTCTCAGCCTGGCGCGCGTCACGGTACAGGCGCACGTAGGCCGACGGATCGGGCTCGCCGGTGACCGGGTCGGCCAGGTCGTAGGTCAGGCGCAGTTCCACCGTGTAGCGGTGGCACTCGATCACGTCCAGGCGGACATCCAGGCCGTCGCCGATCGAGGAAATGTAGCTGCCCGCCGCCAGTCCGGCCGGTTCGAACAGGCGCACCAGATGGCGATAGTTCTCCGCGTACAGGCCCATGAGCCAGCTCAACCGGCTCAGGCGGGGAATGCGTTCGGTACGGGGCAAGGCTCGGGCCATGGGTCGATCCTACACGTTGGTGCTTCAACGTGGGGGCGTACATGCACAAGCCAAGCCCTGGGGTAGTGCCGGCCGCTGGCCGGCAGCGCAATATCGCGGCCGAGGGTCCATCGATCAGCCGGCCAGCGGCCGGCTCTACCGGCTCCACCGGAATCAATACAACTCGCGCTGCAGCCCCAGCGTGGCCAGCACCTTGCTGGAAATCTCCTCGATCGAGGTATGGGTGGTGCTCAGCGTCGGGATCCGCTCCATCTGGAACATCACCTCGGCCGCGGCCACCTCGCGCTTGCAGGTCTCCAGGTTGGCGTAGCGCGAGTTCGGGCGGCGCTCCTGGCGGATCTGCTGCAGGCGGTCCGGGTCGATGGTCAGGCCGAACAGCTTGCGCCGGTAGTTGCGCAGGCGTGGCGGCAGGCGATCGCTTTCCAGGTCCTCGTCGGTCAGCGGGTAGTTGGCCGCACGCACGCCGTAATGCAGGGCCAGGTAGATGCAGGTGGGCGTCTTGCCGGCGCGCGACACCGCCACCAGGATCACGTCGGCATCGTCGTAGTTCACCGCGATACCGTCATCGTGGGTCAGGGCGAAGTTCATCGCGTTGATGCGGCGGTGGTAGGTGTCGAAGTCGACCATGCCGTGCGCCTGGCCGACCCGGGCCAGGCGCGGGCTTGCCAGTTCACGCTCCAGCGGCTCGATGAACGGCGCGAACACATCCAGCATCAGCGCCCCGCTGTCGGCCAGGATCAGGCTCAGGCTCTGGTCCACGCAGGAGTTCACCACGATCGGCCGGACCTGGTACCGCTCCCCTGCCGCCTGGATCCGGGCACAGGCTTCACGCGCTTTTTCGGGGTCGTCGACAAACGACATGCGGTCGGTAATGAAGCTGAACCCGGAGAACTGGGTGAGCAGGCTATGCCCAATGGTTTCAGCGGTGATACCGGTTCCATCGGAAACGTAGAACACCGGGCGGATGGTCGACATGCGCGCTTTTACCCCCTACGAAGCTTAAAAAGGCCGCCAGCACAAGCTTGTGCCGACGGTGCTCTGCCCGGCATCATATCGGCTTCTTCCTACGGACGCGGCCACTCAGCCCGCCTCGGGCGATGGCCAAACGGAGCATCGCGCTTGAACGAGAACATCCTGTGGTTGCACGAACTGCGTCTGGCCGATCTGGCCCGCGTAGGCGGCAAGAATTCGTCCCTGGGCGAGATGATCGGCAACCTGGCCGGTCTGGGCGTTTCGGTGCCGGGCGGTTATGCCACCACCGCTGAAGCCTTCAAGGACTTCATCGCGCACAACGACCTGTCCAAGCGCATCTTCGACAAGCTGGCCACGCTGGACGTCGAGGACGTCAACGCGCTGACCGCCGCCGGCAAGGAAATCCGCAGCTGGGTGATCGATGCGCCGCTGCAGCCGCAGCTGGACCAGGACATCCGCACCGCCTACGCCAAGCTGAGCGCCGAAAACGGCGGCGGCGACGTGGCCGTGGCCGTGCGTTCGTCGGCCACCGCCGAGGATCTGCCGGATGCCTCCTTCGCCGGCCAGCAGGAGACCTTCCTCAACGTCACCGGTGCCGACGATGTCGTGCACAAGGTCAAGGAAGTGTTCGCCTCGCTGTACAACGACCGTGCGATCGCCTACCGCGTCCACCACGGCTTCAAGCATGAGGACGTGTTCCTGTCCGCCGGCGTGCAGCTGATGGTGCGTTCGGGCGTCGGTTCCTCCGGCGTGCTGTTCACCCTGGACACCGAGTCCGGCTTCCGCGACGTGGTGTTCGTCACCTCTTCGTTCGGCCTGGGCGAAATGGTCGTGCAGGGTGCGGTCAATCCGGACGAGTACTACGTCTACAAGCCCACCCTGCAGGCCGGCAAGCCGGCGATCCTGCGCCGCTCGCTCGGCAGCAAGGCGATCCGCATGGTGTATTCGGATGTCCCGGGTGAGCGCGTCAGGATCGAGGACACTCCGGTCGAACTGCGCAACACCTTCTCGATCAGCGACGAGGACGTGCAGGAACTGTCCAAGCAGGCGCTGGTCATCGAAAAGCACTACGGCCGCCCGATGGACATCGAGTGGGCCAAGGACGGTGTCAGCGGCAAGCTGTTCATCGTGCAGGCGCGCCCGGAGACGGTGAAGTCGCGCAGCCACGCCACCCAGATCGAGCGCTTCGCGCTGACCGAAAAGGGCGGCAACGTGCTGGCCGAAGGCCGCGCCGTCGGCGCCAAGATCGGTTCGGGCGTGGCCCGCGTGGTCAAGACGCTGGACGACATGAACCGCGTGCAGCCGGGCGACGTGCTGATCGCCGACATGACCGACCCGGACTGGGAACCGGTGATGAAGCGCGCTTCGGCCATCGTCACCAACCGTGGTGGCCGCACCTGCCACGCCGCGATCATCGCGCGCGAGCTGGGCGTGCCCGCCGTGGTCGGTTCGGGCAACGCCACCAAGGTCATTGAAGATGGCCAGCTGGTCACCGTCAGCTGTGCTGAAGGCGATACCGGTTTCATCTACGAAGGCAAGCTCGGCTTCGAGCGCACCACCACCGATCTGGGCAACATGCCGCCGGCCCCGCTGAAGATCATGATGAACGTGGCCAACCCGGAACGTGCCTTCGACTTCGGCCAGCTGCCGAACGCCGGCATCGGCCTGGCCCGCCTGGAAATGATCATCGCCAGCCACATCGGCATCCACCCGAACGCACTGCTGGAATACGACCGCCAGGACGCGGCGACCAAGAAGAAGATCGATGAGAAGATCGCCGGCTACGGTGATCCGGTCAGCTTCTACGTCGACCGCCTGGCCGAAGGCATCGCCACCCTCACCGCCTCGGTTGCACCGAACCCGGTGATCGTGCGCCTGTCGGACTTCAAGTCCAACGAGTACGCCAACCTGATCGGCGGCAGCAACTACGAGCCGCACGAAGAGAACCCGATGATCGGCTTCCGCGGCGCCAGCCGTTACGTCGACCCGAGCTTCTCGGCCGCCTTCGCGCTGGAGTGCAAGGCCGTGCTGCGCGTGCGCAACGAAATGGGCCTGGACAACCTGTGGGTCATGATTCCGTTCGTGCGCACCCTGGAAGAAGGCCGCAAGGTCGTCGAGGTGCTGGAACAGAACGGCCTGAAGCAGGGCGAGAACGGCCTGAAGATCATCATGATGTGCGAAGTGCCGTCCAACGCACTGCTCGCCGATGAGTTCCTGGAGATCTTCGACGGCTTCTCGATCGGCTCCAACGACCTAACCCAGCTGAGCCTGGGCCTGGACCGCGACTCTTCGATCGTTGCGCACCTGTTCGACGAGCGGAACCCGGCAGTGAAGAAGCTGCTGTCGATGGCGATCAAGGCAGCACGAGCCAAGGGCAAGTACGTTGGCATCTGCGGCCAGGGCCCGTCCGATCACCCGGATCTGGCCGAATGGCTGATGCAGGAAGGCATCGAGTCGGTGTCGCTGAACCCGGACACCGTGGTCGATACCTGGCTGCGCCTGGCCAAGCTGAAGGCCAACGGCTGATCCGGCTGTAAGGCTGATTAAGGAAACCCCGCCTCGGCGGGGTTTCTGCTTTTGGGGACCAACTGGGCCGATATGTCATTTGCAACTATTCCAGTAGGCGCCCTGAAATGGCCGACGCACACTGGGAGGACTGGAATCGCTTGCCGGCAAGGTTCGCCCCATGACCATCCCGTTCGCACTTGGACTGTCCAACTACTCCGGCCCACTGGCAGGAGCGCAGGATTTCCAGAAGTTTCACGAGTTGGCTATATCCATGCTCGAAAAGCGTGGAGTAGAGGCCACCCACTTTGCGGCTGACGGAAAGGGCCAGAGCGGCAAGTTGGCGAAGCTGGGCAATGCAGCACATCGAAGACTTCTGGCCAGTGGCTTCAACGAGCTGACTCTCCTCGGTGTTGACGCTGTACCCAAAGGAAGTGACGCGCCCGCCTACGATCTGACGGCATCCGTCGATTTCTTCTCCAGTCGTGAGCTTGGAACGGAATTCGTTCTGTTCTCGAAGGACGCTCGCTTTCCTCTGGAACCGCAGTCCTTCCGGGGGCTCCTAGTGGGGCTGATCGCTCTGTATGACTGGGACTTTGGCTACGTCACCCACCCACCCTTCGAGCGCAGCCCGCAGGCTTACATCAGTGGCTACTGCGATGGAACCCAACCCAAGGACGAAGAAGACCGCAATCAGATCTGGCATGACGCCCCGCCGGAGGTGCGCCTGCGCAAGGCCCGCAACATTTTCCCGCTTAGTCTGCTCAATCCGGCACAGCTGGGTGCACCCGTCGCACCCGACAAGACATTGGCTGGGCTACTGCAAGGTACCCCCGGCTGCACATTGGACGAGCTGGTGCCCGGCCGCCTCTGGCTCAGCACGGTAGAACCGCATCTGGTGCAGGGACTACGCTCGCTGCTCAAGGGTACGGGCGCATTGATCGAAGGCGGCTGACATCACGTTCATCCCGCCATGCCGATAATCTGCCCGCATGCAACCCCGCCTCTGCGGGGTTTTCAGTTTTTGGCGTTCTTGAGCGCCGCGCCCGTTCGACAAGGAGCCCGCATGATTGCTACAGCCCCACCCGCCCCCGCCGCAACGCCCTGGTTCCACTCGCTCGACTGGGAACGCCTGCTGGAAACCTACGGCGTGCCGTTGCTGGCCGCGATCGTGGTGCTGCTGGTGGGCCTGTGGGTGGCACGTCGCCTGTCCAATGCCATGCCGCGCGCCACCGCGCGCATGGGTGTGGACCCGATGCTGGGCAGCTTCCTGCGCAACGTGGTGTATGCCGCCTCACTGGTGATCGTGGTGGTGCTGGCCATTGGGACTCTGGGCGTGCAGATCACCCCGCTGCTGGCCGTGCTCGGCACCGCTGGCCTGGCGGTCGGTCTGGCATTGAAGGATTCGCTGTCCAACATCGCCTCGGGCGTGATGCTGGTGACGCTGCGACCGTTCCGCGTGGGCGATGTGGTCACCGTGGCCGGGCAGACCGGCACGGTGCGCGAAGTGCGCATCTTCCAGACCGTGCTCATCGGTGCCGACAACCAGCACACCACCATTCCGAACACGCTGATCACCGCCGCACCGATCATCAACCTCACCGCCGAACCGACGCGCCGCGTCGAACTGGTGATCGGCATCGGCTACGAAGACAACATCCAGCTGGCACGCGACACCGCGCTGGCGCTGATGAAGGCCGACCCACGCGTGCTGCAGACCCCCGCACCGGACGTGGTGGTCTACGAGCTGGGCGCACACGCCATCAACCTCGGCATCCGCTGCTACGTGAAGTCGGCCGACTGGTTCGGCACCAAGGTCACGCTACTGGAGCGGCTGAAGCTGGGCTATGACAAGGCCGGCATCAACATCCCGTACCCGCAGCAGGACATGCACCTGTACCTGCACGGCAAGGATGGCGGCGTGGTTGAAGCCGACGCGCTGGTGCGCGACAAGCCGTGATCCGGCAGTGGAATGCCGGCCAGCGGCCGGCACTACCGCCTGACTGAAATGCCGGCCAGCGGCCGGCACTACCCCTCGCCGCCTGACTGAAATGCCGGCCAGGATCAGGCCGCGACGCTCTCTTCCAGCGTCGGGTAATCGGTGAAGCCGACCGCGCCACCGCCAAAGAACGTGGCGCGATCCGGCGGATTCAGCGCCGCGCCCGTACGCAGGCGCTCGGGCAGATCCGGGTTGGCGATGAACGGCCGGCCGAAGCCGATCAGGTCAGCCCAGCCTTCGGCCAGTGCCTGCTCGGCGCGCTCGGCGGTGTACTTGCCGGCGTAGATCAGCGTGCCCGGGTAGACCATGCGCAGCGCCTGCTTGAACGCCACCGGCATCGGCGGTGCATCGTCCCAG
Organism: Stenotrophomonas sp. Sm2128; assembly: GCF_030985535.1. Taxonomy (NCBI): domain Bacteria; kingdom Pseudomonadati; phylum Pseudomonadota; class Gammaproteobacteria; order Lysobacterales; family Lysobacteraceae; genus Stenotrophomonas; species Stenotrophomonas sp. Sm2128. The sequence goes on along the minus strand of NZ_JAPTFQ010000006.1, from coordinate 79,760 downwards.
TCGGCCTCGGCAATGTGCAGGTAGCCCACCCCCATCTCACCGAGCAGGTGTGCGGCAGCCAGATAGGTCGCCTGCGGCGTATCGTCCACCGCCCCCTGCAGCGTAGTCAGCGGCGCCAGGCGCACGCCCACACGCTCGCCACCGGCAACCTCGACCACCGCCTGCACCACCTCGCGCAGGAAACGCAGGCGATTCTGCAGTGAGCCGCCGTAGGCATCGGTACGCTGGTTGGCCTGCGAATCGATGAACTGGTTGATCAGGTAGCCGTTGGCGCCGTGCAGTTCCACACCATCAAATCCCGCGGCCAGCGCATTGCGCGCGGCCTGCGCGTAATCGGCGACGATGCCGGGAATCTCGTCCTCGCGCAGCGCGCGCGGCATCGAATGCTGGATCATCTCGCCCAAACCGGCTCCGGGACCCGCCCCAGTCGGGTCGACGAACACTTTCACGCCTTCGGCGAGCAATGCCGAGGAAGACACCGGCGCCGCGCCATCGGGCTGCAGGGCCACATGCGAGACACGGCCGACGTGCCACAGCTGGGCGTAGATGCGGCCACCGGCGGCGTGCACCGCATCGGTCACCTGCCGCCAGCCCTGCACCTGCTCGGCACTGTGGATACCCGGGGTCCAGGCATAGCCCTGGCCCTGCTGGCTGATCTGGGTACCTTCGCTGACGATCAGGCCGGCGCTGGCGCGTTGCGCATAGTAGGCGGCCATTTCCGCGGTGGCGACGTTGCCATCGGCGGCGCGCGAGCGGGTCATCGGCGGCATCACGATGCGGTTGGGCAGCGTCAGCGCGCCCAGGGGGTGGGGGGTGAACATCATGGCGGCAATCTCTTGCGGGGGGAGTGCCGCAAAGGATGGGGATGCCGGCTGCCAGGCAACAGGCATGCACTGGCAAAACAATTGTTCCCTCGAGGCAAGGATCACCCGGCACGAGGACTCATCCACGCATGGCGTGGCGCTACTCCAGCCTTGGCTCGATCTTGACCGCGCCATGCGCCACGCGGTCATAGCAGGCGCGCACCACATCTTCCCCGTACTTCAGCTCGAGCCGGCGCACGATGAAGTGGCCGCGCGCCATGTCCTGGTAGTAGTCGGTGAACATGGTATTCAGTGTTGCACCCGCGGCAGCACCGACGATCGGCACTGCCTGTGCGGCGAATTTCTCGGTAACCACCACGCCGAAGCGCGCCGCCACCTTTTCCACCATCTTCGCCAGCAGCTTTCCAGCTTCTTTCGGTGCCACGCCCAAGGTCAGGTCGCGGCCGGTCACCACACGCCCAGCCAGTTCGGCCGAAAGATGCCGCATCACGTCGGTGGTGAAGCCACGGGCCAGGTAGTAGCCGGTCTCGCTGGCGTCGTCGCGCGGCGAGTTGCCACCGAGCGCGAACACCTCCAGGCACGCCTGCCGGGTGCTGAACTCGGACAGGTCGAAGCCCTCGCTGCGGGCCACGTCGGCCACGGCGCGCATCATGATGGTGGTCGACACCGGCAGTTCGATGAACAAGGCCGCGAAACCAAAGGCACCGCCGACCGCGCCCGAAGTGGCTGCCGCCAGCTTGTGCCAACGGGTCGACGCTCCCTTGCCGGGGGTGTTGTCCATGCTCCACAGCGCCGCCTGTGCGGACTTGGACAGCGCCGCCTGCACCGCTCCGTGTATGCGACCGGAGACCGCCTTGGGCAGCGCCTTCACCGCGAACTCCAGCGGCGTGCCGACCAGGTTGGCCATGCGCGCGGTGAGGGTCGGCGCTTCCAGCAGGGCCACCGCCCGCTGCAGGTCGGACCAGTCGCGGGCGTCGTGGGCAATGTCGCGGGGAAGCAGGATGGGCTCGTTCATGGCGCCGATCTTAGCGCCGGGGAGTTGAACGGTTCGTCGCGAGGCACGACAGAGGGGTCGGATCCCTTGCCGCGGGAAAGGGATCCGACCCCGACGCCTTGCCCGCCCGCGGCCGGCACTACCAGTTCGCGTGTCACCCGGTCGCGCCGGGCCATGCCCGGCGTTGTTGTTCAGGCCGTGGGCAAGCCCGCCAGCGTGCCCATGAACTGGCGGTAATGGCGCAGCTCGGCGATCGAGTCGTGCACGTCGCTCAGTGCGGTGTGGTTGCTGTTCTTGCCGACGCCAGCGGCCACGCTCGGCGCCCAGCGCTTGGCCAGTTCCTTCACCGTGGATACGTCCAGGTTGCGGTAATGGAAGTACTTCTCCAGGCGCGGCATCTGGCGGTGCAGGAAGCGGCGATCCTGGCAGATCGAGTTGCCGCACATCGGCGAAAGGCCGGCCGGGATCCACTGCGCCAGGAAGTTCACCGTCTGCGCCTCGGCCTGGCCGAGGGTGGTGGTGCTGTCCACCACGCGCTGCCACAGGCCCGAACGACGATGCTGGTTGCGGTTCCACTCGTCCATCGCCTCCAGCGTTTCCAGCGGATGATGGATGGCGAATTCCGGACCTTCGGCCAGTACGTTCAGCTGGGCGTCGGTGACCACGGTGGCGATCTCGATGATCGAATCGTTGTCGGTGTCCAACCCGGTCATTTCCAGGTCGATCCAGATCAGTCGTTCGTTGGCCGCGCCGGTGTCCGCCATTGTGTCGCCTCGTTGCTGGGCAGGCGCGCGGCCTACCGGTGAAGGAAAGAGGCGCCCATCATACCCGTTCGCCCCTCAGCCCTCGCCGACGTGGTCTTCCAGCAGCAGCGGCGGCTTGCCACGCTTGGCGCGGAAATAATTGGTCAGGCGCGTACTGGCTTCCTTGGCCAGCACCCCGCCGTGGATCTCGACCCGGTGGTTGTGGCGGGCATCGCCGAGCAGGTCGAACACGCTGCCGCACGCACCGGTCTTGGGGTCGCTGGCGCCGTAGACCAGGCGCGAAACGCGCGCATGCACGATCGCCATCGCGCACATCGCGCACGGCTCCAAGGTCACGTACAGCGTGCTGCCAAGCAGGCGATGGTTGGCGAGCAGCTTTCCACCGGCCCGCATGGCCACGATCTCGGCATGCGCGCTGGGGTCGTGCGAGGCGATGTTGAGGTTCCAGCCCTCGCCCAGCAGCTGGCCGTCGGCGCCCACCAGCACCGCCCCGACCGGAATCTCGTCGAACTCACGCTGCGCGCGCTCGGCCAGGGCCAGTGCATGGCGCATCCAGTGTTCATCGGCATCGTGCACCGGTACACCCAGGACATCGGTCATGGCGGTTCTCGCTTTTCAACTGGGCCAGGATGGCCGCCGGGGGCGCATTGTACGCCCGGGGCCGTGCAGGCGCCGCTAGCGCGCGTCGAAGCGCTCGCGGGCCGCATCGAGCGCCGGGAAGTTGTGCTCGGCCCAGCGATCCAGGGCGGACAGCGTCTCGACCAGGCCGCGCGCGACCTCGGTCAGGCGGTACTCCACATGCAGTGGTTTGCTGCCCCGGTCACACCGCTCGACCAGCCCATTGCGCTCCAGCTGGCGCAGGGTCTGGGTCAGCACCTTCTGCGAGATGCCTTCGATCTTCCGCAGCAACGCGCCGTTGCGAAGCGGGCCCTGCGCCAATGCCGGCAGCAGCAGCATCACCCACTTGCCTGAAATCAGCGCCAGCGCATCGCGTGCCGAACAGTCGGCGGCATAGACATCCCCGGGAAAGGCCATGGTTACCTCAAGGTGCGTAATTGCCGGCGCATGCCGGCACCGCGAGGATGGTCGCACACTCCTCGAACACCTCGCCCCATGCGCGCCCTGATCCTGCTTGCCCACCCCGAGCCCCGCTCCTTCAATGCACATCTGGCCGCTCAGGCCGCCGAGCAACTGCGGCATGACGCGCTGCAGGTGGACGTGGTCGACCTGTATGCGGAGGGCTTCGATCCGCTGGAAGCGGCTGACCACCATCCGCATCGCCTGCATCCCGGCCACTTCGACGCCCAACGCGAACAGCGGCACAGCGCCGAGCAGGGCAAGCTGCCCGTCGATGTGCAACGTCACCTGCAACTGCTGCGGGCCGCAGACCTGCTGATCCTGCAGTTCCCGCTGTGGTGGTTCGCGGCGCCGGCCATCCTGAAGGGCTGGCTGGACCGCGTACTGGTGTACGGGCCGATGTACAACAGCCGCCTGCGTCATGAGCACGGAGCGATGCGCGGCAAGCGTGCGTTGCTGAGCGTCACCACCGGCTCATCGGCACGGGCCTGCGCAGTCGACGGCCGCGAGGGAGATACCCGGTTGCTGCTGTGGCCCTTGATGTACAGCCTGCGCTACGTCGGCTTCGACGTGATGGAACCGCACGTGGTGCACGGCGTGCGTTCCGGGCTGGGACCGGAGCGCGTGCAGGCCCACGACGAGGCACTGGCTGCAGCGACCCACTACTACCGCGAACGCCTGGCGCAATGGCCGCAGTGGCCCACCGTGCCCTTCAACGACAGCAGCGATTTCGAGGACGGCGTTGTGCTGCGCGCGGAGGCCACTACCTACAGCCCCTTCATCCGCCATCGCAACGCCGGATGAATCCACATCTGCGCGCTGGATCGGGACGCGCCATACTACGCACTCTTTGCAAGCACCTTGGCGAACCCATGATCACCCTCCGCCCCTCCCGCGCCGACGACGGCGCCGCTCTTGTCGACCTCTGGCGCCGCGCCGTCGACGCCACCCACGACTTCCTCAGTGCCGAAGACCGCCAGGCCATCGATGCCGAAGTCGCCGGTTTCCTGCCGCAAGCGCCGATGACCGTTGCTGTCGATGCGCAGGATCGGCCGCTGGGCTTCATGCTGATCGACGGCACGCACATGGAAGCGCTGTTCATCGATCCGGACGTACGTGGCACCGGCATCGGCCGGCAACTGCTGCAGCACGCACTGGCCCAGCATCCGCAGCTGAGTACTGACGTCAACGAACAGAACGCACAGGCCGTCGGCTTCTACCTGCGCATGGGCTTCGTCGAAACCGGACGTTCACCGCTGGATTCGCAAGGCCGTCCGTATCCGCTGATCCACCTTCGGCACAACGGCTGACATCCGTCGGCAGCAGCCACGTGCTAGCGTGGCTGCTTTCGACCAAGGAATGCCGCATGGATGGTGCAAAAGCCCTGTTGACCCTGTTTGCGCTGGGCATCAGCCTGGTCTGGATCCTGGTGCCGTTCGCCATCTTCGCCGTGCGCAACCTGCTGCGTGAAGTACTGGTCGAGCAGCGCCGTACCAATGAACTGCTTGAACACATCGGCGGTTACCGCATTCCGAAGCCGCAACCCGAACCGACCGTCTGGCGCGCGCCCTGAGCAGAAACGTGCCAGGCCCGGATCAGGCCGTCGCCTCGAAGGCCGGTGAGTACTGCACTTCGCCCTGTGCCAACGGAGGCTGCAGGCAAAGTGCCTGGAAGTACTCCGGCGGCACACCCGGCAGCACCAGGCCCGGCTCGGCACAGAAGCCGAAGCGACCGTAATAGGCGGGCTCGCCCAGCAATACACAGCCATGTGCGCCCTGCTGACGCAGTGCTTCAAGTGCGGCATGCATCAGGGCCGCACCGATGCCCTGCCCCTGCCAGGCGGGCAATACCGAAATCGGCCCCAGGCCAAACCAGCCCGTGCTGCCATCGCTGATCGTCACCGGCGACACCGCCACATGGCCGATCACCTTCCCGTCCATCTCGGCCACCAGCGAAACGCTCAGCTCCCCGCGCGCGCGCAGGGCGTCGACGATGAACTGCTCGGTATGGCTGCTGTGCGCCGCGTTCCGGAACGCGGCCTCGGTGAGCGCATGGAGGGTGGCGTGATCATCAATGGCTTCGGCACGGATGGTGTAGTTCATGGCGTAATGCTCGCTTGCGTGAGCGTCGCGTGAATAGGCGACCGTTGTCACAAATTGGCGGCGAAATGTCGAACGCGAAGCGCAATCGCCTGGTCAACCCCGAATCGCCTGTGCCGCAATCGATTCGGCGACGCTGCCGAACGCTGAATGCGTCAAAATTCCGTCACCGACACCTTGCCGTAGCTGGCGCCAGGTTTCCAGAACACTCCATAATCGATAAACCTGTCACCAGGGAAGGATATATGGACACGGACGCACGATGCAGGATGCCGCCATGGATGTAGCCACGCCGACACGCGATGGACGCCACCTGGTACCGATGGGCCTCTTGATGGCGCTGACGGCCTGCTCGCCTTACGCGGACGCAGAGCGTGACGTTGCCGCAGGTGGACGCGGCCTGGCCAAGCTCAACCCGTCACCGCAGCAGGGCTACGAGCTGGTACTGACCCTGAAGGATGCCCCCGGTCCCTTCGCGGTGGTCGAGGGCGTTGCCCAGTACGACGTCAGCAACCACAGGGACTGCGGCCGGGTCCTGTGGGCGACCGGTACCGCCAGCCGTATCACCAGCCAGGAGTTGGTGGAACTACACAAGGTCGACGAGAACGAATACCGCGGTACGTTCTACCTCGACCGCATGCAGGACGAGGATTACTACGGGCGTGGCGTCTGCCATTGGACGTTGACGGGTGTCGGTGCGATGTTGCGCGCTACGACCGGCGAGGCGGATACGCGATTCCTTACGTTCGTCGACAAGGAGCGCATGGAGAGCGACTCACCTCTTACGCTTTATTACCCAAACCTTATCTATCCGCGCGCCGACACTGTCGCCAACTTTGGCGCCAGTGGCGAGGAAGATCCGTCGGGGTACAGCGAAGATCTGCGCGACGCGCTGTTCTCAACCACCACCACTGTGCAGAAGCTCGTGCCATGAGCTGCCAGTTCAACACCCCCTACCCCCAAGGAGGCCGACATTGCGCCACAAGATGATTCCGTGCCTTGCTCTGCTTCTATTGACCGCCTGCAACCCGGAGACCGCCATGAACCAGGAACGTGCCGCTGCTGAAGCCGATGTCGCCCAGGGCGGGCGCGGCCTCGCCAAGCTCAACCCCACCCCGCGCAAGGCCTATGAGCTGGTGCTGCGCCTGAAGGATGCCCCCGGCGATTTCGCACTGGTCAAGGGCGTAGCGCAGTACGACGTCACCAACGAAGACCAGTGCGGCCACATCGAGCCGGCCACCGGCACAGCTGCACGTATCACCAGCCAGGAACCGGTGGAGCTGCGCAAGGTCGCTGAGGGCGAGTACCGCGGCACGCTATATGTGGACCGCATGCTGGATGAGGACTACTACGGTCGTGGCGTCTGCAAGTGGGAGTTCACCGGTGCCGGGGCAATGCTGAAGGCAACGGGTGCCGAAGAAGAGACCCGCTTCCTCACCTTCGTCGACGCCAAGCCGCTGACCGAAGGTGGCGCCCATACGCTCTACTATCCGGATCTGGTCTATCCGAAGGCAGATCGCGTTCCCAACTTCCCAGCCAGTGGCGAGCCCGATCGCAGCAACTACGCCGCTGATCTGCAGGACAAGCTGTTTACGATCACCCTCTCCGCAAGTGAGGTCGCGCCGTGACCATCACCTCTCAGGACTACGCCGCGTTATCCAATGACGCCTACAAGGATCGGGCCGTCGGCCGACGTGAACCCGGCCAAGAAGAAAAAGTCACGTTAAACGGCCATGAGTACAAGATACTTGAGCATGTCAACAATCGTCTCAACGGCTATCAGGGCACCGTCTATCAGCGCGTAGACACCAAAGAGATCGTCATTGCGCATCGTGGCACCGAGCAGATCGCTCGCGATGCGATTCTGACCGACGGCGGCATGGTGGTTGCGCGCACCAACGTACAGGCGCCTGACGCGATTGCTTTGACACAGAGGACGCTCGAAGGCGCTGCGCTTCAATCCCGCTTGAACGGTGTGCCCGCGCCCCAGGTCACCGTCACCGGTCACTCCCTCGGCGGCGCTCTTGCCCAGATCACCTCGCACCACTTCAACGTCAAGGGCGAAACCTTCAATGCCTACGGCGCGGTCAGCCTAAGCTATCGCATTCCGGAAGGCGGCAACACCATGATCAACCACGTCATGGCCTCCGATCCGGTCAGCGCCGCGTCACCGCATTTCGGCCAGGTACGCATCTATGCCAAGCCCGACGAGATCAAGACGCTCGCGGCAAACGGCTTCAGCAATCACGCCCTGCGTGATCTGATTCCGGACCGCCCGATCATCGCGGCCACCAGCTCGTTCGGTGCGCACAAGCTGGGCAACTTCCTCAACGAAGGCTCGGTGCTGAAGCACCCGGAAACGCAGAAGCTGGCGAAAGACAACGCCAAGATGATCGAGGAGTATCGCGACGACGTCGAGTCACTGCGTCGCGGCGTCACCCGCGCTGCACGCGGCATCCCGGGCGGCGCCATCGATCTGTACGACCACATCCGCGGCCCGCTGCAGCCCGGTGAACCGGCACGCCGCGAAGCGGAGAAGAATGGCCATCACACCAGCATGCTGCGCATGGACGATGCCAACCACCTGGGTAACCCGCTGTTCAACGACGCGATCCGCGGCGTGCACGCACATGACGTGCGCGTTGGCCGCGTGCCGGACGTGATGAGTACGCAGCTGGCGGGCAGCCTGGCGGCGGAGATGCACGCTGCAGGCGGCAAGCGCATCGACGAAGTGGTGATGAACGCCGATGCCTCGCGCAGCTTCGCCGTGCAGGGCCAGGGCGGTGACCCCGCCCACCTTCGCGTGTCGGTGGATACGGCAGTGGCGATGAACACGCCGCTGGAACAGAGCAGCCAGCGCATCGACCAGCAGGCTGCAGGCCAGCGCCTTGCGCTGGAGCGCGACCAACAGCTGGAACAGCAGCAGCATCAGACCCGCAGCCTGCAGGCCTGATGGACAGCGCGGGAGCCGGTCATTCCGGCTCCCGCCTCAGCACCGTGACTCAGGGGCTGGTGGCCGCGACCGGTGCAGATGCACTGGCGGTCACGAACAGATCCGGCCCGGAATCCGGGAAGCCGCCGCAGGCGCGATCGCCCGGCGCGACCGGATCACACGGCCACTGGCTGCGCGGGACCTTGTCGCGCAACTCGAAGCGATCGCCGGTCCAGACCACGAAGGCGAGATGCTCGCGGTTCCAGTCACTGAACGCACGCGCCCCACCCTTCGGCACCGTCTCCGGATACTGCACGAACCAACGCATGGCCGGCCCGAACTGCAGCTTGCTGTGATCCAGCGTGATCCTGCCCCCACGCGCCAGCTGGCGTGCGCGATCCGCCTCGGTCACCTGTGGCATGGCCGGCATCGCTTCGGCGGTAACATCCCTCGGCGGCGCATCGCCACGCACCTGGTACACACGCTGGCCCACATAGGCCTCGCGGCAGCTACCCGCTGGCACACGTACCGGCTCCGCGCTGTAGTCATCGCGGTTGGCGACCTGGTCGCTACAGGTGAACGGCGCGGACACCAGGTAGAACGTGCTGTCGGCGTCGCGCCCTTCCAGCGAGCGCACCCAGACGTCGCCCATCCGCACGATGAAGTCCGGTCGCTGGCCGTACCCAGGCACCGCCTTGAACCAGGCCTTCTGCTGTACCTCTCGCTCGCGCCAGTTGCGCGGCAGGTGGATGTCCTGCTCGGGCAGCGCGACCAGCAGAGCGGCCAGATGCGCCGGCATGGTGCCCTGGCAGGCGCCGGTCAGCAGGTCGCCCTGGGTCGCCAGTCGCCCGGCCAGATCCACCGGGCAGCGCGCACCGAGCGCCCGCTCGGTCGCCCGCTCGGGCGGCAATGGCACGATGGCCAATGCGGGCGGTGCGGGTGCTACCGCCGGAACGGTTCGCTCGACGGTGGCAGGCGGTGCCGTCCCTGCAGGCGCATCAGCGATCGCCTGTGCCGTGGCGTGCGTTTCCGCGACGGGCGGCGCTGTCTCCTGAGCCTGTGCCGAGGCTGCGGCAAGTCCAAGTGACAGCAGCCAGAGCGGCGGCAGGCGGCGCGCGGATGCATTGCAGCGGGCAGCGGCCTGCAGGGCATTCAAGGGAACGATTCGCATGTGGTGTCCTTACGGGTGGGTTTCCATGTCGGCGCCACAGGGCGCCACGCGTCGTACGCAAAACAACGGCGGGCACCCTGCCCGCCGGCACCAAGTGCTACAGTGATCGAGAACGCTGCTCCTGCTCGCGGGCGAGCGCGGCCGTCGGATCCTGCTGCGCAACGCTGGCCGCCAACTGCTGGCTGCTCTGCGCCAGTGGCTGCTGGGAGGCCTGCTCCCGGTCAACAGACGCACGCAGCATGGCCGGATCACCCAGCGCGCCCTGCACTGCAAACAGCGTACGGCCGTCGTTGCCCGCCAGCAGATAATCGATGCGCGACAGGCCGGCCTTCTGCGCCCCCAGCGCCAATGCGCCAGCGGTATTGTCGAGCTCCTGTGCACTGCGCAGTCCACTTTGTGGCCCCATCTGCTGCAGGTGCCGGCGCGCATCCTCGAACAATGCGTTGCCGGGCTCACCGGCATGCGACATGTCGCGTGCAACGGTCTGCGCCGGCGCACCGACTTCGCCGCGATCCAGTCGCGCCATCACGTCCGGCGTCAACTTCTGCTGCCAGACCTCAAATCGTTGCCGGCGCGCCTCGATGCCATTGAGCGCGCCGTTGAGCGCATAAGTTGCTTCGCGCACATCATGGCGCGCCCCCTCCGGCACCCGTGTCTGCCACTGCCATACGGCAATACGGTCTGCGTGCTCGGGCTGCGCTGCCAGCTCCGGGTGATTCACCAGGTCCAGACCCAGCGCCTTGCCGGCACGCTCATAATTCTCCTTGCCGACCAATGGCAGATAGCCGCGGCCGTGGTACTTCAGCGCGTCACCAGGCGCGTCGTTGCCCATGCGCCCGCCGTACATCAGCTCGGCCAGGTTTCCCGGGCGACCACGCAGCGCTTCCTGGCGGGCGCTCTCCAACGCGGCGTTGCCATTGCGCCACGCAGCCTCCACCGGGATCTGCGAGATTCCCCGGGTGAAGTTGAAGCTCTCGTTGAGCCGGCTCAAGCCGCGCGACTCGTGCCCTGCCTGGGCCATGAAATTGGCCAGTTCAAGCGGGGAGTCGATGCCGGCTTTGGTCGCCTGTCGCAACAGCTGCGACTCTCTATCGGTCGACACAGTGCAACTCCTGAATCTTCATCAGCGCGGATTCCCTTCCGCCGGTTGGAGCTTGGCTCATGGAAGCGACACCTCGGCAACACTGGATGGGTCGAAGTCCTCGAACCTCACCCTGCCCAGCTCCGCCGCCGAGTAATCCCGGATGTTGGTCGCTTCGGTCTCGATATCCACGACCTTGCGTCTCACCCCGTCAACCCAGCAGGCCTTGTCCGCGGGCGCATAGCGGAACCGGTAGGTGCTGCTCCAGCGCTCGCGGCTACCGCCGTTGGTGATCACGCTGAAGGTGCCCTTCTCGACCATTGCATACGCAAAAGGGTCGCCGGCCAGGCCACCTCGGGTGGAACACGGCACCAGCTTGTCGTTGCGCGCGGCCAGCTGCCAGCGCCCGCGCCCATCACCGCGCAGCAACAGCAGCACCCGGTTTGGCCCGTGCTGGCCGGGCACCAGCCCTTCCGGCGTCGGCTGGTCGATGACCAGCAGCTGATACTCGATGCCATCGCCGTTGAGTTCGCCCCTTACGGCTTCCAGCAGGTTCGCACCGGACGGAACAAATGCCAGGGCATCGTCCATGTGTGCGCCAACCCTGTCTTCCATCCCCTCCCACTCCTTCAATGTGGTCATGCCGATACCCGCCTCCCTGCCCAGCCGGAACGCGTTCCGGCTTATCCGCGCCTGCGCGGACAGGGATCATAGCCTTGCGTACGGCAAGGCCGCGATGATGGCGAGCGTCACCCGATGCAGGGGCTGACAGCGTCCTCATTGGACGGAAGAACCCCTGCATTCGGTGGCACTGGCGCGTCATTTTCATGACGCGTGGGGAGCTTACCGCGAGGCGTTCTGCCGCGTCGAAGTGCGAGGAAATCGAAAAGCGGAATTGATCACAGAAAACGGGGCTTAGCGTGAATGGCGCCTTACCTGATGAACAGATCCGCCGTGCAGGCCGTTCTGGCGATCCCGCATTGTCCCTGCGGCAGCTGCTTCCATGCCGCCTTCGCGTTGCATTGCTGCATCGCGACAATGACCGCTCCCTGTTCGGACATGGCGGTGGCGACGCTGGTGGTTTCAGTGCCCAGGCCCGCGTGGGCGACCGCCACGCATTGCGCCTGGAACAGGGTCGCCAACGTACATTCGCCTTTCCCGAACTCCTTGCACTCCTTCATGGATGCACGCTTGGCCTTGCCCCGCGAGCGCATCGAGTTGCTGATGAAGGTGTCGCCGCGGGCATCCATCGCCACGCCACGCACGGTCTGCGCCCAGTTGGGGCGATTGTTGTACGGGGAGCCTGAGCTGCTCACCGGAATGGGCGCACAGCCCAGTACACCCTGGCCACCGATGGGATACATGCCCTGCGGGCAGTTGCCTTCGGCGAGCGCAGTGAACGGCAGCAGGCCTGCAATCAGCAGACACGGAAGAAAAGCGAGGTGGATTCGTTTCATGGGGAGACCCATTCCTTTGCCCATTGTGAGAGGTGGGACGACCTGAGCGGACGATCGTTGCCCACTGTCGACGCTGGAGCCAAGAGAACAAACGGAGCTGCGCCCAAACACATGAAGCTTTCCGCCGCCATCGCGAGTTGCGCTGACTACCAGTCCGACAATCCGATCAACGGGTCAGAATGACTCATAGACCGGCTTCGTACAGTCCTCGTATGCAACCTGACACGCCCATCCACCGGTGTCGACGCACGACTGCTGGGCAAACTTCCGCGCTTCGGCGGCGTCCTCGGCGCTGGCCAGCAGGTCCGGGTTCGCGGGCAGTTCCCACTGCTCCAGGAACCGGGGCATACCCGCCAACCCCTTGATCGCCGATGGGTACTGGCCCGCAGGGCATTGGCCCTCCGCACAGGCGTTGCTGGCAACAAGTAATGCAGCAAACAGCAGAGCAGAAATTACGAAAGCTGAATCACCGCGCAAAGATCTGAAGTCGGGCCTTGCCTTGAATCTCCGTGTGATGTCACAACCGATCAGTCTTGCTGGAAGAAAGGCTTGGTACAGTCAGAATGGAAAACGGAGCAAGCCTGACTTCCCAAATCCTTGCAGTCCTTGGTTGCCCGCTCCTGCGCCTGTTCTTTCGTCGCCCCGGTGTTGAATCTCATGCCATTTTCCGGTCGTGCAGCCCGGACAACCGCATAGCACTGGTTGTAGTAGGTAAAAACGACTGTGCAGTCGGTAGCTCCGCCCTGCCGGCATCGTTCGACGGCTTGGCGCTCTGCCGAAGCCTTGGCCTGATGCCCAGTGGCGGAACCTGCATCTCCTCCAGGCGAGCTGGCGACAGCACCCCATGTCTTGACCCAGTACCCGGGATTCTCATCAGGCGCGCTCCGGCCTGCCCCAGGGATGGGAGCACAGCCGCCCACTCCCTGATCGCCGATCGGATACTGGCCCGGCGGGCAGCGGCCCTCGGCCACGACAGAATCGATGGGCGCGATGCCCAATAGCAGAACGAAAAGCCACAGACCTCCAAATAGATATCCTCTGCTCATTTCCACTCCACCGTCCTTGAAATCATCTGCCGTGTTTCACGCGATATCCAAAGGTCTCTGCGCAGACCTCTCGCAACGCTAGCCTCACAAACTGATTGCAACGACGCCGTAGTTTCCCTGGGCGGGAATCGCTATCAGCCTTGACGGAGGAAGGGCTTGGCGCCGTCAGATCGCTGGTTGTGGTAGCTGAAGACGACTCACTAAGACCACACTGCTCAAGCACTTGCCCTGCGGCGCCTACATCCTTTCCCCAATCGCGTAACGACCAGAAGATTGGCGACCTTTGGCCACAGCCCATATTGGAGCAAACAGAAGAAGTGGAGCTGCCCCAAGAAGCACAGAGCTTCTCGATGCCGTAGTGAGTTGCACTGGCTACCAGACCGTCAATCCGACCACCGGATCAGAACGACTCATAGACCGGCTTCGTACAGTCCTCATATACAACCTGACAGGCCTTCCCGCCAGTGTCGACGCACGACTGCTGGGCAAACTTCCGTGCCTCGGCAGAATTCTTGGCGCTGGCAAGACCGGCGCGGGAAGCTCCGTCCTGGCTATTGGGAACCAACCACGCAACGCACTGGTTCCTATACGAATAAATGACCCGGCAATCGGACGCACCGCGCCTGCCGCAGTCTGCCAAGGCCATCTGCTCCGCGTTTTCCTTGCTTAGCCGACCCGTTGCAACACCTGCGTCTGCTGTTGCGTCGGATGACGCAATCGCGCCCCACGTCTTATGCCACTGCCCTGCAGGCTCGGGCTGGCGAGCAGCGCCACCAGCACCTGGAATCGGTGCACAGCCGCCCACACCCTGATCACCTATCGGATATTGTCCGGGGGGACATCTGCCTTCCGCGCTTGCATTGTGGGGATAGGCAATACCCAAAAAGAGAACAAGACTCAATGCAAGCTGACCCACGGTGTGCAATGCGGAAAAGCCCATACGCTCCTCGAATTCAAAAGATGCCAGCGACGCCACATCAGTCACCGGATGCATTCCCTCGTGTGCCAGGGGTCTGAACCGGCGCCCCACGGCTACCATCGAGCCGCGGCATTGTTGCGCTGTGCTGTGTTTGACCGTGACTGCCGTCTGCGGAAGGCGCCGGCGGCGGAGCCGACATGCCCGGCGGACGACCATCGGCACTCGGCGAGGCACTTGCACCACCGCCTATCTGCGAATATGCCATGAAGGTGCCCAGGGTACCCTGGAAGAACATCGCTGCCATTGGGGGTGTAGTCAGGATCAACGCGGTGAGGATCAGGCCCATGCCTCCCTGCTGCATTGCCTGGCTGGTCATGCCGTCGGACATGCTTTCCTTGAGGATGAATTCCTGCACCAGCGCTGTGGTCCAGAAAGTAGCCGCTACACGTACCACCATGTCCAGTGCGATGGAAACCATCGCTGCAAGTACGGCCATGGAGAACATCGTGCCGATGCCGTAGAACAGCCAACGTTGGAACAACTGCTTGGTCTGGTCGAACAACAGGCAGAGGATGAACAGGGGGCCAAAGCCGATGAACAGCGCCATGGCGATTTCATACAGCATCAGCATCGCACCAGCGGTGATGGCTGGACCTGCGGTGCCCATGCCGATGAAGAACAGTGCCCGCTTCTTGTCCTCCAGCAGCTCCCCGTCATTCATGATCTGGATGGCGTCGATACTGGAAAGCGCCACCTGCATCCATGCCAGGCTCTTGTCGATCTGAGCTTCGGGTGACTCGTTCGAGCCTGTCACGACCTTCGTGATTTCTGCCTTGACGTCGTGGGTGAGGAAGCTCTGAAGGTTGGTGCCGAAAGCGCCCATCGTGGTGGCCGCGCTGACGATCAACGCCGCACGAGCCATATTGGTCACCAGCACCATCATTGAGTCCCGGCTGCGGCCGGTCACGATGCGGAAGCCCTGCACCAGCACCCACAGGGTCATGAGCGTGAGGGCGATGCCGCCGACCCACTGCATCATTTCCCCCATCATGTCGATGCCGAACTTGTTTATCTTGCTTCGCAGGAAGTCGAAGATGAACTTGAAGAACACGAAATCCCCGATCGATTGGACACGTGCAACGTGCCCCATCAAATCCTGGAATCCGCCATTGAAATCAAAATTGGCAATCGACCTGATCATTTCCGCAATCCCTTGATGTATCCCTACCGGACAACCTCGTGGAGCGGGTGCCTATGCACCTGCCCCAAGCGGCGTCAGTCGACGTGCAAAGCGCGTTCCAATGCGGCCGTCTTGACCAGCTGCGAGATGACGCCCGGCTTGCCCTTCAATGCCACGCGCGCCAGCACGCGCTGATTGGCCATCATTGACTCCTGATAGGCGTCGTAGGACCGCATGCGCGCCTCCCACTCCTGCTGCAGCTTGGAAATATCGTTTGCCGTACGCAGGGAGTCACTGTTCACGGCCGAAAGAGTTCCCGCAAGATTGCCATCGGCGCCGCCTCGCCAGCCCATGATCTCAGACAACGACGCGTTGATGCTGGGAATGGTCTTCTCGATGAAATCCACCGTCTCGTTGCGCTTCCGGTTTTCCATCATCTGGATGTTGACGCACAGCTGCTGCTGCTGCGCGTAGAGATCACCGGAGGTATCCAGCACAAACTTCTTCAGCAGGCTGCCAGCGCTGAAGCCCGCCGACGTACGGCAGAGGTCGGCGACCATATAGTCGTCTGGAACCCGCTCCAATGTGGCGCCTGGCGGCAAGCCGAAGTTGTTGATCATGCCCTGGATCTGGACAAGCGCATTTTGGTACTCCTGGAACGTCCTTCTCCACCGAGTTACCTGAGCCGCGTACTCCAGCCCGTCAGCCTTCATTTGCGCCTTCCCTTGGGCAAAGTCCTTCAGTGCCTGCATGAGATTACTGAGGTCGAAGACAGGGTAACCACCGGCCGAAACCGACGTGGTGGAGAACATGACCATGCTCCCCAGCAGGATGGCTGCCAGGCGCTTCTGACGCAGACCGCGGTGGCGCTTGTGATTTCGGGATGTCATGCTCATGTTCTTCTCCAGGGGAATGGATTTCATTCGGCGCTGTCTGATCCAGGGCTTTCAAGCCGCATCGGTTTCGGCAGAGGCCTTGGCTTTACCAGAGCCCTTTCGGTTCTTGTAGAAGTCCTCCAGCCACTGTTCCGGCGTGAGTTCGTCCACGGTGATCCGATTGCGGACTGCAGCCGTCTGCAGCACCCGATGCATGATGTCGATGTTGTCGGTCGAGGCCGAGATCACCGACAGGATGTCGTCCATGCCACGCAGGTTGAGCTGGCAGACACTGGAAGCATGGCCCTGCTTGACCAGGAAGCAGCGCGAGCGCTCGTCCAGTGCCGTGACCACCTTGAACTCCGCCTCGGTCAACTTCAGGCCATCCATGTAGTCGCTCTTGCTGGCGTTCGGGTTCGGCAGCAGGATGAGCGTGGCGGTCTGCTCGATCAGGGCAGCGGAGATATCACTCTTCAGCGCGTCTTCCGGGCTCTGCGTGGCGAAGATGCCCAGGCCGTTCTGCTTACGGATGGTCTTCTGCTTGTTCTTCGCGAACTCCTTCAGGCCACCCTCGCCGTCCAGGATCTTCCAGAATTCGTCCATCACATAGATCAGCGGTCGACCGTCGATCAGCGATTCCAGGCGGTGCAGCAGGTAATTGATGACCGGCACGCGCACTTCGGGATTGTCGATGATGTCGGTGTAGTCGAAGCCGATGATGTTGGCCTTGCTCAGATCCACCGTATCGATCGGATTGTCGAAGACCCAACCCAGCGAATTGCCCGAAGTCCAACGGCGCATGCGCGCATAGAGGCCGTCGTCGCCCATGTTGGGCAGGCTCTTCTGGAAGTTGGTCATGCTGCGCAGATGCATCGGCGTATCGAGCATGCTCTCCACCGCACGGTAGATGTCCTCTTCCTCGCGGGCGCTGTACTCGCGCTTGCCGGCCAGCACCTTGATCAGGTCGGCCAGGAACTGCACGTTCGCTTCGTTGTTCTCGCACTGGAACGGGTTGAAGCCGGTCGGCGCACCGTTCTCCAGGGCCAGATAATTGCCACCGCAGGCACGCACGAAGATCTCCGCACCACGGTCCTTGTCGAAGAAGAAGATGGTCGGTGACGGCTCATACTTCTGAACCTGGCTGAGCAGGAAGTTGATCAGCGCGGTCTTGCCGGTACCGGACTTGCCGATCACCATGGTGTTGGCGATCGCCTTCTCACCCAGCGAATTCTCGGATGGATGGGTGGCATGGAAATTGAAGTAGTACGGCTGGCCGTTGGTGGTCTGCAGCGTGGTCACGCAGTCGCCCCACGGGTTGTTGTGCTGCTTGCCGGTGGCGAAGTTGTGCAGCGGCGACAGGCCGAGGAAATTCAGCGAGCTGACGTTGGCCAGCCGCGTGCGGAAGCGCCAGTTGGCCGGCAGCTGCGAATAGAACGACGAGGTGACTGCCAGATCCTCCTTGGTCGACACGAAACCGGCGTTGGACAGCTCGGCACGGGTCGAGGCCACGTTCTGCGACAGCTTCGCCTGGCTGTCGCCATACACCGCGATGATGAAGTGGTATTCGCCCAGCACGAAGTTGCCTGACGACAGATGATCCATCGCCTGGTCGAGTTCGACGATCTGACTGACCGCCTTGTCGCCCGACGAGATCATCATGCCCTTGGTCCGGTCCAGCACCTTCAATGCGTCCTGGCGCCCCATCGGGCTGAACGAATGGGTGATGACGTACTCGTAGTCCAGATACTTCAGACCATTGAGGATGCCCGGATAGGTCCCCTCGGCATATTCCTTGATATTCAGGATCGCGCCGAAATGATTGACGCCATTGGGCGTATTGATCACGAAATCGCCGGTCTTGGCCGAGAACATATGACGGCTGACCGGAAGATAGTCTTTCACAGGCGCCGACAGCACCGGTACCGGCTCATCGATGCGGTTGATCAGGTAGCCGAACAGCTCAAGCGTTTCGGAAAACACCACGCCGTTCTTGGCTTCGTACATACCGAGCCGGTAAGGCGCGTAGTCGCGGATCACAGCCTCGACGTTGCCGGCGAGCTCCATCAGCTTCTCGACGGCCTGCTCCTGCTCGGCGCGCAGCTTGTCCACGTTCGCGGACTTCTCCACGAAGCGCTTTCCCGCCACCACCGGGCGATAGATCATCGTCAGGTACAGCTCGTTCTGCATGATGCGCTGGGAGGACAGCATGCCCATGTACTGGTCGGACACATCCTGGTTGAAGCGCTGCTTGTAGTAGCTCTTTCCCTTCAGGGTGCGACGGCGCCGGATGTCATGCACCCAGAAGGCAACGTTGACGAAATCCGGTGCGCGCAGCGTCTGCAGCAACCGGTTGAAGGTGTTGTGCCGATGCTCAAGCTCCCATTCTTCGCGCCCCACGAACGGCAGCCCTTCCAGGTGCCACGTCAACAGGTAGTCGCCGCCCGTGGTCTTCACCACATTCGGAGCCACGTGCGACGACAAGGGGATGAATTCGCTGATGGAGGTATCTGGGTTGAACATACGACTGCTTCCAAAAGGTACTGCCGACAAAGATGCGGAGTTGGCCAGGCGGGCGCTCAACGCCCGCTTGGCCGGATCCAGCCCTCAATCCCTGGGGGCTGGCTTGTTGCGGTAGTGATTCGGGTTGAACACCCACATGCCATCATGCTCCTGCACGTTGCGCACCTTGAGCTTGAACATCAGGCGCAGGCCCAGCAGGCGGAAGATCATCTCGTCACGCTTGGCCATCTGCCGCATGATGAAAATGGCCACCGGGATGGTCAGCAGAAACCAGAAGTTCGTGTACATGCTCAGCAGCAACAACCCACCCGCCACCATGAAAAATGGCAGGTAGGGAACGCCCAGGAACATCGCTGGGCGCGTGCATCCCCGGAACAGGACGTTCTTATGCACTGTAGTACTGGACGGCGTGCTTGATCATTTCAAACGCCATGCCAGCGCCGTCGCCACCACCGACCTTTTCGCAGCTGCCAGCCTCCTTGCCGAGCAGCATGCGCGCGATCTGGCCTGCCGCGCCGATCAGCACACCGCCGATGAGGATCGGGGCCACGTCACCGATGCGCTTGTGGGCAAACGCAATCTGGTAACCGGCGAAGATCACGGCGATCGTGACCACGGCGATCGAGGCCATGTTCAGCAGACCGTTGATGTTGGAGAAGAAGCCGCAGACCTTGCCATCGGTACCACCGAAGTCAGTGCCGGCCAGGGCCTGCGGAGCGAACACAGCACCGGCGAATGCGACGGCCATCAGCATGGTCTTCAGCGTGCGCTGGGCCTGGACGAGGTCGAGATTGAATCGCTTCATGGATTGATTTCCTTGTTGATGGACTAACACAACTGAATCGACCAGCCGGGGGACCGGTCGCACCACGACTTCGTCAGAACACGAAGGCCGCATCCCCTGCGGGAATCTGCTGCACCGGCGCACGGGGCGCCGGTGCGTTGTAGAAATTCTGGGTGTCCGCTGCTGGCGCGTTACGCTCATTCCACGGGCGCAGCATCACCGGCGCGTTCGCGCCGGCAGCCATCCCGGGAAGCTGTTGCGGCATGGCTGCCCCGCCCTGCGCCGCACCAGGCTGCTGATACGGCTGCGGAGCCTGCTGCGGCATGTCGTTTCCACGCTGTGCCTGTGGCTGCATCATTCGATCGACCGAGCCCAGCACCACGCGCGATACCGCCTGGTCGGCGATGTTCAGCAGGCTGCCGCGGGCCATCGCACCGGTGGATGGGTAAACGGTGTAGGCCCGGGCCGGGTCATTGGACGGCACGTACACCGGCGCACTGGCCTGGGCGACGATGCGTGCCTGGGCCGGCGAGGCCGTCTGCGGATGATGTTCGACCCTGACCACCCGACGCTCGCCGCGGCTGACCACGTCAATCGGCGCGACGCCGTTGCTTGCGACCTGCTGACCGCGGCGGATCGAGTCGTAGATCTTCTGCACGTACCCGTGACGGAAGCCGGTCTCGAAGTTGCCCGAGTAGTAGCAGCTGAACGACTTGCCCCAGTCACCACCGGAGCGCTTGTAGCAGTCGGCGAGGATGCGCGAACCAGCCTGCAGGTTCGGGCACTGCTGGAAGGCCTTCTCGTAGGAATCCAGCCCGTACTTGCCCAGGTTGTAGCGGTTGACCTGAGCCAGGCCAATGGAGAAGTTGTAGCCCTTCTCCTCCAGCATGCGAACGGTGGCCAGCGCCTCGTCGAGGGCCTTGGGCTGGCGCACCAGGGCGCCGCCGACCACGCCGATGGCATAGGGGTTGCGCGACGATTCCACGTTGATGACGTGCTGCATCACGTCCATCGAGACGGCCATTTCCGGGCACGCCATCATTTCCAGTCCTGGCAGCATTGGTCAGCCCTCCTGCCCCTGGGCACGCCCAGGATTGAAGTCGATGCCGGTGATGTAGCGCGAGCCGGCATGCGCCTTGATATGCACGACGATGTCGATGGTCATCATCAACAGTCGCTTGATCACGTTGAACTCCAGGCCCGAACCCTCGGCCGAGGCCTTCACCATCAGCGCCAGCTGATCCCAGGTCTGCTCCGGGCTACCGGCATGGCAACTGGTGATCGAGCCCGGGTGGCCCGATGCGCAGTTGCGGATGAAGTAGAACGCCTCGTCACCGCGCAGCTCGGCCAGGATGATGCGTTCTGGCTTCATGCGCAGGCAGGCTTCCATGCAACTCTTTGCGCTGACATTGCTGGTGCTCTGCCCGCCCTTGGAGTACAGCAGGTGCACCACATTGGGTTGGGTCAGAAACAGCTCGCGTGCGTCCTCGATCGTGACCAGGCGCTCGTTGTCCGGGATATGATTGACCAGCGCTTTCATGAAGGTGGTCTTGCCGCTACCGGTCGCACCGGAGACCACGATGTTCTTGCGGTACATCACCGCACGACGGAAGAACTCTGCGTACTCGCGCTGCTGGCGCAGTTCCAGCAGCTCGCGGTCCTGCTCGCTCAGACTGCCATCCTGTTCCAGGATCTGGTTGAAGAAACCATCCTCGTGGTACTGGGTGAGCGACTTGGTGTGCTTGGACGGCAGGCGGATCGTGATCGAAACCTTGCCGGCATCACAGGCAGGTGGAATCACGAACTGCGCACGCTGGCCGGTGGGGAACGTGAGCGACACCACCGGATCGGCATCGGTGATGCGCTGGCCGGTGTTGCTTTCGTTCACTACGGCGGTGCAGAACTGCCGGGCCCGCTCGAAGGTCAGGCCCGGCACGTCCACCCGCTGCCACCCGGCCCGGGTTTCCAGGTACAGCTCACCGGGACGGTTGATGCAGATTTCCGTCACTTCCGGGGATGTCATGTACTCGGCGATGCCCAGCACTTCGTACTGATAGCGCAGGAAATCGCTGGAAACGAGGGCGAGGGGTGACACTTCGGCGTCCATGGTTGTTCTTCGGGTTACCGGCGCGGGTTGAGCACGTTGGTGAAGTCAACGTCCTTGGCGACGTAGACGTTCACGATGGTGCCCTGGTTGATGGTGACAGTCGGCGGGCGATTCGAACTGGTGAGGGCTTCGTTGGCGAGACGCTCCATCGTGCGCGCGGTGGCGCTTTCATAGGGCGAACGAACGGCGAAACCATTGCTGGAAACCGTCGTCGACTCTGGGCCATGTTCGGCTGCGGCGTACTTGAAGGCGTCGGCGATCAGGCTGATCATCAACGCCGACGCAATGCGACTACCCCAGTGCGCGCTGTACTGGCCAGGATGACCGGCACCACCCAGCTGATCCACGCCCGGGCTGGACATGGCCACGTCGATGCCATTGGGCGTGGTGATGCGATCCCAGATCACTTCCACGCGCTTGCCCTTGGGACCGCCACCGTACGCACCATAGATCTTGGACCCCTTGGGCAGCAGCAGGCTGCGGCCGTTGATCGAGTAGACCGGCTCGGTCAACAGGCACGACGTATAACCTGCAAGATCGGTGATGATGCGGGTCTCGAGTACACAACGCAGATAGGTGCCACGCACCAGCAGCGCGTCGGGGCTCCGGATGTAGGAAGCATTGGACACATCCTCCACATCAGGCCCGCGGCGCACCTTGGCCGGCGGAGCATTGCCGTTCTGCGCCTGCAGCGCAGCCAACGTGGCCTGCATGTAGGGATCGTCGTTGTCCCCTGCTGCGGCCTGGCCGCCAGCGTCGCCCGTGCCCACGCCTGCGCCACCACTACCGGCAATGCGGCGATCCAGCAGACTCGGGCCACGCTCGACCTCGCGCTCGGGTTCGGCACGAGGAATGAACGTCGGGCCCATCGTTTCCTGCGGCGGTGGCGGCAGCATCGGAATGGGCTCGGCGGCTTCCCGGGCAGCCTCGCGAATCGCGGAGGGTGCAATGATCGGCAGGTCGGGGGTGCTCGAACGTGCAACCTGCGGCGGCGCCTTGGCTTCTTCAGCGTCTTCCTTGCCCTTGCGCAGCAGCAGGAAGCCCATGGCCAGCAACAACACGAGGATGCCGCCGAGGAACAACAGCGCCTTGCGGTTCAAGCGCTGCTCTTCCGCAGAGCGAAGCTGTGGGGCACTGGCATCCAGATCCGGCGCCGCCTCTGCCTGCGCGTGCCCGTAGTAAGGGTTCGCCGATGGCTCCTGAGCCGCAGGCCCCTGTCCGTACGGAGACGGATTCGGATCGTTTTCGGGAGTGTTCTGCTGGCTCATTTCTTCACGTTCCTTCGCAGGCCGACGACGAAGTCGCCGTGGCGGATGACCAGGTACGGGTACGTCCCGTGCACGATCAGCGTATTGCCCTCAACCGTGGTGTTGACCACGAAATCCTCGCCATACTCCTTCTCGCGACCGAATACGGCCGGGAAGATACCGGTCTTGTACTCGGGCGAGTTGGGCAGTTTCAGATAGGTGAAACGGCCATCGTCGTAGGCGTTGACCGGGACCAGCCATCCCATCTTCTTGGCCTTGCTGGTCGAATAGGAGTAGTTGAAGTTGTATTGGCGATCCTTGGCCAGCTCGGTACTGAGCAGCGGCTGCGCCTCCTCCTCGACCGCCGACTGGGCAGGGCCGAACACAGTGTCATTCGGATAGACGAATGCGATCTTGTACTGCACGCCGGCGCGACGGGCCTGCTCAAGCTGGCGCCAGTCGGTGGCAACGACCTTCAGCTCGAAAATGTACGAATGGGTCTCGGTACGCACCATCATGTTGGTGTCGACGTCGACGTTCTTCGGCTTGAGATAGAACACGTTCTCGCGACGGGTGAGTTCCCAGCCGCTGCTGAAGCCGGTGCTGTAGTCGAGGATCTTCTCGTTCGGGCTCAGCTCGATCTGGGTGGTGAGGCCCAGACCGGTGCGAACCGGGTAGATGCGGTCCTTCTCATACTCGTAGTGGTCAACTGCCTGTGCCATCGCCGCGCTGGAAAACACCAGCGACAGCAACGACAGCAGCGCCCACGCGCTTCCCCTGATTTTTCGACTACTCATCGGTTGCTTGCTCCATCAGCATTTCCGGTGGAATGGTTCGGTGCCGGCATCATTGCCGGCTGTCCCGGCGCGCCCTGCCCCGGCATCGGCTGCCCCTGGACCGGCTGCCCCTGCATGGGCGCACCCTGCATCGGCTGCATCTGCCCATTGGCCGGCACTGCGACAGGCTGACCGGTGGCGGGATCGATCATGGTGGCAGCGGCCGGATTGTTCGGAACGTACATGCCCTGCGCCTGCTGCGCGGCGAGCTGTGCCTGTTGCGCGGCATCCTGGGCCTGCTGCTGCATGGCACCGTCATCCGGCACGGGCACCCCGCGCGCATAGTCATTGTCGACACGGTACTCCGTGACCTGGAACGCCAATGGGTTGAGCACGCGGTCCTGTTCGGAGAGCGCCAGATTCTGGTTGTACTGGAAGCGCATGGTGACCAGCTGGTTGTCCAGATAGGTCGACACACCGCTGCGCTTGTCGAGCAGGCTGCGCTGGATGCGCACGGACGCGCCACGGAAGCTGCCGTTCGCCTGCACGCCCAGCGGGGTGATGCTGAGGATCTTGACCCTGATCGCCTTGCCCCGGCCGTACATCACGAACGGATTCTGCGGATTGTTGCTGGCATAGCGCTGCTTCATGCTTGCGGCCACGGCATCACTGGACATGACGAACACCAGCTCCCAGTCGCGCAACCCCATCACCGCGGAGTCGTACGACTCGCGCGCCAGCACGTACTGGGCGACATTGCTGCGGTTGACCGCTTCGTTGGTGGTGATCGTCTCGCCCTGGAACGTGCCCCTCAGGCGCGCCACCGTAGCGGTACCCGTGTAGGCATCGGCCATCACCAGGAACGGCACCTTCTCCTTCAGCGGCAGCATGTAGTAGTAGCCGCCAGCCAGTGCCAGCGACATCAGCAATGAGCCGGTGGCGACCCACCAGGCACGGCGCTCACTGCGACGCGCCATGTCGGCCACGGTGATCTCGTAGCTGACCGCCTTGGCGACCGACTGCTCGACCTTGGGACTATTGCCGGGATCCTTCTTGCGGAACATGGATTCTTCCGTACTGCTGAAACATCAATGGGCGTGGCACCCCTGCGACAGGCGCGGGGAGCGGCACGTTCGATGATTTCGAGGTGGACTCAGGTGCCGCTGTTGGAATCAGCGCCCTGTGCCGACGCGGTCGGCGTCGAGCCAGCGCTCTGCACAACGATCTGGTTGCCAACGATGGAGACGGAGATGCCCTGCGCTGCATAGGCCGCCGTCAGATCGATCACGGCCTGCTGAGCGTTGGTGGTATCGATGTTGGAGACCGCGCCGTACAGGGTGAAGTCCGAGCTCAGGCGGTAATCCAGCGTGCGTCCGGAATCCTTGGCCCAGCGCTCGAGCATGGCTTTGAGCGTGCCATCCATCGGCGAGGCCTGGTAGACGTAACTGGAGTACAGCGGGATCTCGGTGGTTGCCGCAGCAAAGCGGTTCACCGGCTTCCAGCGGCCTCCGAAATCCGGAGCGGACTTGGTGGCGCAACCGGCCACCATCAACGCCGCCACTGCGGCGATGGACATTTTCGCGATAAACGCCTGATTCATACGGGCTTCACTTTGACGTACGAAAAAGCAGTCCCGAGCATTGGTCCCCTGGTCGTCCGGCGCTGCGTCGCGCACGCCGGAATCGGAGCGACGCACTGACTGGCAGCACACCCACTCCGGCTCCCCTGCAGCCAACGGCTGCCAACCAAGTCGCGGGGCCGCCAGACACTGCCGGCGACACACCCGCATACCTCACCAACGTCGAAACCATCCATGTTTCATGGCACAAACTCCTGGCCACCCTGCTCTACAACATCTGCCATCCATCACACATTTCTGAACGGCATGCACAGGGTCGCACAACCACGCGTCAATTCCATGTCAGACAAGTCTGAAAATCTATGAACAAATGCCGAATTCTTGACTCAACTCACGTTTTCACGTCAGTGAATATGAATCTACGTCACAAATTTAACGACGTGAATTAGACGTTAAGCATGGGAACGTCGACTTTCGGCAGCAGCCGCGAGGTGAAGTAGCGATCCTTGTAGTAGCGGATCTTGTCGCATTTCACCGGATGCGGTATGCCCTCGTACAGGAACACTTCCTTGTCCGGCCCCATCGCCTTCAGCTCCTGCGGCAGCATCAGTGCCCGCCGCTCCTCGGTGAAGCTGTGGGTCTTCTCGCGGGCGTGCGTGACGTTCTTCTTGCGGATGGTGGTGTAGCCCAGCATGTCCGAATAGTCGTTGGCGTCCTGCTGCTCGCGCGGCGCGTACAGGATCTGCAGCGCGTGGTTGGTGATGATCGTGCGCGAGACTTCCCGGCCGTAGGTGGCGTCGAGCTGGGACATGCTCTGGATGATCGGCAGCAGGCGGATGTTGTAACCGGCCATGTAGGACACCGCCGAGGCGATGATCTCGACCTTGCCGATCGAGGTGAATTCGTCCATCAGCAGCAGGCACTGGTACTTCAGGTCCGGGTTGGACTTGGGCAGTTCCTTGGTGTTGAGGTTGATCAGCTGGCTGAAGAACAGGTTGATGATCAGCCGGCTCTCGGCCAGCTTGTTCGGCTGGATGCCGATGTAGATGGTCATCTTCTTCTTGCGCACGTCGGTCAGCAGGAAGTCGTTGCTGCTGGTGGCCTTGTCCAGCACCGGGTTGATCCAGGGATTGAGCGGTTCCTTGAAGGTGCCCAGGATCGAGGCGAACGTCTCGTCGGCCTGGGACAGCATGTTGGCGAACGCCGAACGCGCGTTGCCACTGAGGAACGAACGCTCCGACAAGGCCTTGAGGTACTTCTTCAGATCGGTGCCATCGCCGGATGACAACCGGTAGACAGAACCCAGCGTCGGCGTGCCCGAGCCGCCCGGGAAGCCACTGCTGCGCTCGTCGTCCCAGTTTTCGAACAGATACAGGGTGAAGGCCATGAACGCGTTGCGCGCCTGGCTGACCCAGAACTTCTGGTCCTCGGCGCCGTCCGGATACAGCATCGCGGCGATGCTCATCAGGTCCGACACCCGGAATGCCGGATCATCGGAGACATAGCTGAGCGGGTTCCAGCGGTGCGTGCGCCGATCCTCGGCGAAGGGATTGAACAGGTAGATCTCCTGGCCCTGGCTGGCGCGCCAGCCGCTGGTCAGGTCGAAGTTCTCCTGCTTGATGTCCAGCACCACCAGCGATTCGCCGTATTCCAGCAGGTTCGGGATGACCACGCCCACGCCCTTGCCTGAACGGGTGGGTGCCGCAAGAATCACGAACTGCTGGCCATCCAGCCGCACCAGTTTGCCGCCATGGCTGCCGACCACGATGCTCTGGCCGGTCTTCTTGAACATGCCATGCCTGGACAGGTCGGCGCCGGTGGCGAAGCGCGCGTCGCCATGCAGCGAGCGCTTGTCCTTCTTCAGCAGCAGCACCAGACCGGTCACCAGCAGGACCAGCAGCGGCAAGCCGAAGCCCACGTAGCCGGCCCACTTGATCTTGCCCACGAACGGCGCAACCTGCGGTTGGCCGATGGCGTGGTAGTACTGGTAGTACGTGTTCCAGGTGAACAGCTTGGTGTCCAACCCCAGGAACAACAGGGCCAGGTAGCCGGAAAACACGAAACCAAGCAGCAGGGTCGCCAGCGTGACGATGGCGATGAGCAGATACTTCTTACTGGGCAACACCCGAATCCTCCATGATGCGCACGAGGGCGCGACGGCCTAGCGGCGGCGCCAGCGCGACGCCTTCTTCCGCAGGTTGTTTTCGTTCTCCAGCCCGGGCTCTTCGCCCTCTTCACGCACCCGCTGCAACAGCAGTTGGCGCGCTTCGGCCAGTGATACCAGGTCGGTCAGACGATCCCCATCGTCGGCGACGACCGCATGGCCGACCACATCGCCCGGAGCGTACACCGGCTCGTAGGACACTGCTACCAGCTGATAGCGGCCACGGGTTTCCAGCACATGCCTGAATTCCTGCATCGCATTCCTCCTTGTCGGGGCAACACTGCGTCCCCTGCCCCGCCATGATGCCCATCGCAGTGTCATCGGCGTATGCACAAGCGCTACGGTTTCTGCGCGAAACTGTCTGCGGATATCCAAGGAGATTGCAATGGACTGGGTAGCACTTGCACGCACGCTGGCCACCGAGGCCCACACGGGCCAGACGGACAAGGCCGGCCAGCCTTACATCTGCCATGTGGCGCGGGTGGCGGCCGCGGTGCGCGGCGACGATGACGCCGAAGTGGTGGCCTGGCTGCATGACGTAGCCGAAGACTGCCCGGCGTTTGCCGCACGGATCGAGGTCTTTCCCGCCCCGCTGCGCGAGGCGGTGCACCTGCTCAACCGCGACGCGGCCCCCGACGCGGACAGCTACTACGCGCGCATTGCCGCCCACCCGCTGGCACTAAAGGTGAAGCAGGCCGATCTGGATGACAACGCCGATCCGCAGCGCCTGGCGATGCTCGACGCGGCGACGGCCGGGCGCCTGCGCGGCAAGTATGCGCACGCCCGGGCAGCGCTGGGCCTCTGATCGCGCCGCGCGATGGCGGGTGGGCGAACGTGTCACCGATCAAACGCTGATTTACCCTGAGTGCTGCTGCCCTTGTTGCGGTGCAGCAGTACAATGACCGGCTCCCCGCCCCCATCGCGCCCCGCATGAGCCCCAACTCTTCCCTGGCTGCGCGGCTGACGCCCCGTCAGCGCACCCTGATCATCCTTGCCCTGTCGCTGGGCGGCTTCGCCATCGGCACCAGTGAATTCGCCAGCATGGGCCTGATGCTGGAGATCAGCCGCGGCCTGTCGATTTCCGAAACCCAGGTCGGCCACCTGATCAGCGCCTACGCCATCGGCGTGGTCGTCGGCGCCCCGATCCTCGCCTTCGTCGGCGCCAGCTTCCCTCGCCGCAAGCTGCTGCTGGCACTGATGGGCTTCTATGCCGTCGGCAACCTGGCCAGCGCACTGGCACCGAACTACGGCACGATGCTCATTGCGCGTTTCGTCGCCGGCCTGCCGCATGGCGCCTACTTCGGCGTGGCGATGCTGGTGGCCGCCGCGATCAGCCCGGCCGGCCAGCGCGGCCAGGCGATGTCGCGCGTGTTGCTGGGCCTGTCGATCGCGATCCTGGTCGGCAATCCGCTGACCACCTGGCTGGGCCAGCAGCTGAGCTGGCGCACCGCCTTTGCCCTGGTCAGCGTGCTGGCCATCGCCACCGTGGCGATGATCGCGCGCTTCCTGCTGCCGGACCCGGACGAGGTCCGTACCTCGCCGATGCGCGAACTGCGCGCCTTCAACACCACCCAGGTGTGGCTGGCGCTGGCGATCGGCGCCGTTGGCTTCGCCGGCATGTTCTGTGTGTTCACCTACCTGGCACCGACCCTGGTGCAGGTCACCGGCGTGGCCGAATCGTGGATGCCGCTGGCGGTGGGCGTGTTCGGCATCGGCGCGATCATCGGCAACATCGCCGGTGGCTGGCTGGTCGACAAGTTCCACTTCAAGGCCGCCGCCGTGGTGCTGCTGTGGTCGATCGTGATGCTGCTGCTGTATCCGCTGGCCGCGCAGTCGGTGTGGACGATCGGTCCGATGATCATTACCGTCGGCACCATGGGCGCGCTGGCGGCAGTGCTGCAGACGCGCCTGATGGACGTGGCCGGCGAAGCACAGACCCTGGCCGCCGCCTCCAACCATGCCGCCTTCAATACCGCCAATGCGCTGGGGCCGTGGCTGGGCGGCATGGCGATCAGTGCCGGCTTCAGCCCGGCCAGCACCGGCTATGTCGGTGCCGCCACCGCCATCGGCGGCCTGCTGCTGTGGTGCGTGGCGGTGATGCTGGACAAGAAGCGCAAGACAGCCGGCGTGGGCAGTCACTGACCTTCGCGCCGGATCGTCAGCTGCTGCCCGCGCGGCGGCGGCGATCCGGCCGCAGCAACGCCGTATCGCCGGCCGCAAGTGTCGGGCGCGCCAGCTCACCGCGCTTGACGCGCTCCAGCACCCGCCGCGAGTTGGCCGCGCAGTCGATGCCCTCCGGCCGCGCCTGGATGTCCTCGATCAGGGCCAGCAGGTGCGCCCGGCTCTCTGCCAGCCGCAACTGCAGCGCCTCGATGTCGGCCACCTTCTGCTGCAGCATCGAGATCAATGCGTCGTGCTGCCACTGGCCCATGTCCGGTGGCAGCAAGGCGCGTATCTCCTCCAGGCTGAAGCCGGCGCGCTGCGCACCGGTAATCAGCTCCAGCA
The DNA here is from genome assembly GCF_030985535.1 of Stenotrophomonas sp. Sm2128. Lineage (NCBI taxonomy): Bacteria > Pseudomonadati > Pseudomonadota > Gammaproteobacteria > Lysobacterales > Lysobacteraceae > Stenotrophomonas > Stenotrophomonas sp. Sm2128. Next base: position 49,659 of record NZ_JAPTFQ010000006.1, on the reverse strand, counting down.
GCAGCACCGCCTGCTCCGGGTAGTCGCGGTAGCCGTTGGCCTGCCGCTGGACGACCAGCAACCCTGCCTCCTCATAGAAGCGGATGCGTGACGCCGCCAGGCCCGTGCGGCGGGCCAGCTCACCGATCTTCATCTGCCTGAATCCTCGACATCGGAACCCATTGACCTTCAATAAAGCTTGAAGGTTAGCGTAGCGCCATTCCCCTGTCCTGGAGCTGTCCCATGTCGCTGTTCTCGCCCCTGGCGCTGCCTTCCGGCGCCCTCATCCGCAACCGCATCGCCAAGGCGGCGATGGAGGAGAACATGGCCGACGCCGACCACGCCCCCTCCGAAGCGCTGCTGCAGTTGTACCAGCGCTGGGCCGACGGCGGCGCCGGACTGATCATCACCGGCAACGTGATGGTTGATGGCCGCGCCATGACCGGCCCCGGCGGCGTGGTGCTGGAGGACGATCGCCACCTGGAGCGTTTCATCGCCTGGGCCGACGCCGCGCGCTCGCGCGGGGTGCAGATGTGGATGCAGATCAACCACCCCGGGCGGCAGATGCCGGCCGCGCTCGGCCAGCCGGCATTGGCTCCTTCGGCGGTCCCCTTGGACATGGGCGCACTGTCCAAACAGTTCGCGCCGCCGCGGGCGATGACCGAGGCGGATATTGAAGACGTGATCGCCCGCTTCATCCGCAGTGCCGAGCTGGCCGAGCGCGCCGGTTTCAGCGGCGTGGAGATCCATGCCGCGCACGGCTACCTGCTCAGCCAGTTCCTGTCGCCGCTGTCGAACCGCCGCGATGACCGCTGGGGTGGCAGCCTGCAGAACCGTGCACGCCTGCTGCTGGAGATCGTGCAGGGTGTGCGCGCGGCGGTGGCGCCCACGTTCGTGGTGGCGGTGAAGCTCAACTCCGCCGACTTCCAGCGGGGTGGCTTCTCGCCCGAGGACGCGCGCGACGTGGTCGAGATGCTGGCGCCCCTCGGCGTGGATCTGGTCGAACTGTCTGGCGGCAGCTATGAAGCACCGGCCATGACCGGCGCCGCACGCGACCAGCGCAGCGTGGCCCGCGAAGCGTACTTCCTCGAATTCGCGCGCGAGATCGCCACGGTGGCAACGATGCCGCTGATGGTCACCGGCGGCATCCGCCGCCGAGAAGTGGCAGAGCAGGTGCTGGCCAGCGGCGTGGCCATGATCGGCATCGCCACGGCGCTGGCGATCAAGCCGGATCTGCCGCAGCACTGGCAGCAGGGCCGCGATCCGGTGCCGACACTGCGCAACATCAACTGGCGCAGCAAGCCGCTGGCGGCCAGTGCGCACATGGCCGCAGTGAAGTATCAGCTGGGCCGGTTGAGCCGGCACCGCCCCACCGCACCCACGATTTCACCGGTATGGGCCCTGCTGCTGGCACAGGCGGCCGCAAAGTGTCGGACCCGCCGCTACCGGCGCTGGATCGGCGCCCGCGCCCTCGCACACTGAGCCGCGCGGTCTTCTCATCGCCGCAGCGATGCTCCACCATCTGCAGGATCGGCGGCAGTTCCGCCGCCGGTCGCAGCATGGAGACGGAACCCACGTGGCAGCAGGATCGACCAGGAACCGGGAGAAGCTGCTCGATGACCTGCTCTCGCTGGGCCGTAACTGGGCGCTGGCGATCGCCATCGCAGGTGCCGGGGCAGCAGTTCACTACAGCGAGTCGGTGTACGAAGCAGGACTCTGGCGAGGCCTGCTGCCTACCATCTGCTTCCTGGTCGCGATCATCTGGATCGTGCTCAGCATCATCCGCTTCGACCTGACCCTCCAGCAGCACTTCGAGCGCAAGCGCACGCGCTGGCTCAGCCGCCTGCTCTATGTCGTGCTGCTGGGTACCGGCATCACCGCCGTGTTCTTCGTGACCGAACTGGCGTCCAACAACCACATCGCAAGGATGTGCGACGCCGTGGCCAACGAACCGGCCAGCCGGATCCACCGGTCCGCCGAGTGCCAGCGCCTGTACCAGCATCGGGCGGCGTACCGGCAGCGGTTGGAATCGGCCGAGGGCGAGTTCGACTGAGCAGATGCATGGGCGAAGGCGCACGAGGACTCACACAGGGGTCCAGCAAGGGTGGATTCGAAATAGTTGTATGGACTTCATTGCAACGCGACGCCACGCTTTCTTGCCAGAATGCCGTGATCGAACGCAGTCCATGAAGTCACCCACCGCCCGCTCCCGTCTCCCCGCCCGGCCGCGGAAAATCGGCAGCGAAGTACGCATCTTCAGGCGCTATCACCAGTACGCCATCGTTGCCGCCGGAGCCGGACCACTGGCAATACTCCTGTTTGCCGTCGCACCCGAACTTGGGCCGCTTCCGGCACTGGGCGCGGCAGCGATTTTCACGCTGTCGCCGCTGATCCTCGGCTTCGTTGTCTATTCCCCACAACGGGACCGGGTGGTACTGGAACAGGATCGTCTGGTATTCCAGCACCGTCCTCCTCTCCCGTTCAAGCAGATCCGGTCCTACAACCTGGACGATCATGTCGATCTGATCCTGATCGATGGACCGAGCGTGCTGCTGCAGCGCACGCGGGCATCGATGCATGATTTCCCAACCTTCCGGGACGCACTGGCAGAGGCGCTCGCAGATCGGCCCGCCAACGCTGCCGCGGCTCCGCAACGTCGCCACTTCTTCGGTGCCTGGCCCGCACGCGTTTGGGGTGCGGGCCTGTTGCTGGCGACGGCGGCACTGGTGATCACGGGCGTACTGCATGGCTGGCCGTTGTACAAAGCACCGATCCTTGGGATCGTGCCCGTGGTGGGCATTGGGCTATTGCTGTCGCGCCGCCGTCACTGATCACGCCGTCGGCGAAGTACACATGGCGTGGATGTGTATTCGGGCACAGTACGCGCGCCGCTCACGCTTGGAACCATCCAGCCACCATGCTCCACGCGCCTGCCCCCGCACATCACGATGCCATCGCCCTGCAGGCGGGCGTGCTCGGCAGCGTGTTGGGCGTGGCTCTGTACAAGGCCATCGCGTTGTCGGCGCTGGCGACCGGATCCTTGATCGTGATCGGGCTGTGGCTGCTGGCCTGCGCGCTGCTGGCTGCCTGGGCACTGGCCGCCTGCCTGGCCTGCCTTGCGCTGAGCCGGCGCGTATTCGTGCTGATGCTGGCGCTGAGCATGATCCTGATGATCTGCGTCGCCTGACAGCAGCAGGCGCCGGACTATCGCGCATCTGTTACAAAATAACAAGTGCGGTTGGACGGATTGCTCGTGCCCGGGGTCACGGATTTGAATTCCATGGCCAGCCCGGCACCACCCGAGACCTCCCCATGATCCTGCAGCCCCTGCTTCGCGCCTCCCTCACCGCCTTTGCCCTGGCCACGCTCAGCGCCTGTGCCACGTATGACGACAGCAACATGCACCAGGCCTGCCAGGAGTCGCCGCATCTGAAGGACCTGCCGCCCGAAGTGGCTGCCCGCGAGAGCCGCTGCAACAAGAGCATGGAAGTGTGGTCGAGCGAGCGCAAGGGCAGTGACAGGCCGATCGACCTGAGCGGCAAGAAGAAGGATCTCTGAGCCGCCGGGCATCTTGATCGTTCCAATGCATGCGGATGACCAGCCCGTCACGATCGGGGGGGCAGGATAAGGCCTCCCCATCACGACGACTTTCCCGATGCCGGCCACTGGTCACCCTGTCATCCATGCCTTTGAAGCTGTGTTCGACCTGTCTGGCGGGGTGGAGCGCATTACGGCGCTCACTGTCATCTGCCGGCATTGCTCTGAAACCCGCTCGGCCAGCGAAGACAATCTGGTCCAGCTGCCGGGCGGCGCCTTGTTCCGCTGCGACGGATGCGGCAGTCATCAGGCGGTGAGCCATGCGCGGGTTGCCGATTGGCAGGTGAATTCGCTTCTGGGTGCCTGAGGCTGCAATACGACGGTGCCACGACGCAGGCTGTTGGCGCAGGGATGATGGTGCAGTCAGAGGGCGCCCCGTGAGTCACCTCGTGCGCCGCGCAGGGCCGATGACAGCCAGGGCAAAGGAGCTGTGCAGGGCGCAATGACATCACCTCGGCTAAGCTGCGGCACCTTTCTTCGCGCACGGCCATGCATCCCTTCCCCCTTCCTGTCTCGGCACCCGATCAACTCGCCTACCGACTGCTGCAGGACAGCGACTGGGCCCGTTCCGCCGACGCGATCAACGCTCCTCCCGAACTTCGCGCTCTGCTGGCGATGATCCTGGATTCTCCGGAGCCTCTGTGGATCGCATGGGGCCACGACAACAAGGCGTTCTTCTTCAACGATGCCTACCTGCCGATGCTGGGCGGCAAGCTGCACGGCGCCATGGGCAGCCGATTGGAAGACGTCTGGGCGGACGTCTGGGCCGACGTCGTCGATGCTGTCAACGACGCCTTCGGCGGTACAAGCCGCAGTTTCAAGAACATGCCGTTGATGATGGACCGTGATGGCACGTTGCGCGAGACATTCTGGACGTTCTCCTACTCGCCGCTGCGTGCCGGTTGCGGAGGCGTGGCCGGCATCATCTGCATGGTCAGCGAGCAGACCGAGCGGGTGATCGAACGCGACCGGCACACCCGCCAGGTGGCGGCCATCACCGAGCAGGCACGCGAGGCCCATCTTGAACTGGTACGCGCCCGCGAACAGCTGCGGCAGTCGCAGAAGCTGGAGGCCATCGGCCAGCTGACCGGCGGCGTTGCCCACGACTTCAACAATCTGCTGCAGGTCATCACCGGTTCCGTGGACATGCTGCTGCATACCTGGCCGGCCGAAGATGCGCGCCTGCGCTATGTACAGGCGATCGAAACCGCCGCTGACCGCGCCACTCGCCTGACCGCCCAGCTTCTGGCGTTCTCGCGCAGGCAGAGCCTGTCGCCGCAGGTATTCGACCTCTGCGAGAGCGTACGCGCGCTTTCAGACATCATCACCACAGTGCTGGGTGCACGCATCTCCGTGTCGGTGAACCTGCCCGACGCCCCGTTGCCGGTGCTGCTGGACCGGACCCAGCTCGACACCGCACTGATCAACATCGCGGTGAACGCGCGCGACGCCATTGACGGCCACGGCAAGGTGACGATCGATGTGGAACAGCTGACATCGGTGCCTTCCGTACGGTTCGCGGCGCCGATGAAAGGCAACTTCGCTGCGATCAGCGTCAGCGACACCGGTGCCGGTATCGATCCGTCCGTGGTGGACCGGATCTTCGAGCCATTCTTCACCACCAAGGGAGTGGGCGCGGGCACCGGGCTTGGCCTCAGCCAGGTGTTCGGCTTCGTCAAGCAGTCCGAGGGCGAAGTGGACGTACAGAGCCAGGCCGGTGTCGGTACGCGCTTCACGCTGTATCTGCCGCTGGCGCAGGCAAACGCCTCCATCGAGCTGCCGACCGCGCAACCGGGATTGCTGCATGGTCACGGATTGTGCGTACTGGTGGTGGAAGACAATGTGGATGTGGCCGAATTTGCAGTCGGTGCGCTGCGCGAGCTTGAGTACAACGTCGTACTCGCGCGCAATGCCGACGAAGCACTGGCGGAGCTCGAGCGCGACGCTGCGCGTTTCCACGTGGTGTTCAGCGACGTGGTCATGCCCGGGACCAATGGGCTGGATCTGGCCCGCACCATCCGCAGCCGCCTGCCCGATCTTCCGATCATCCTCACCAGTGGCTACAGCGAACTGCTGGCCCGCGATCCAGGCCACGGTTTCACGCTGCTGCGCAAGCCCTACTCACTGAAGCAGCTGGCCTCGGTGATGACCGAGGCCAGCTGTCGCTCGCAGACGATGGTGACTGCGCATTAGCCGGCAGAACACCGGGTCGGACCGGTCCAGGAAGCAAGCGCTGAATCGAGGCCGGACATATCCCCTTGCGTGCCACAGGCCCAGGCAACGATGCCATCCGGGCGCACCAGCACCGCCCCCAGGCCCGATGTCGCATCCCCAGTATCTGCAGCGCAGGCGATGGAAGGCTGCCAGCGTTGGCCATGCTGCGGCGGCGAAGACGCCGGGTCGAAAACAAGCAGCGCCCCCTGCCCCGCTCTCAGCAGTTCGCCCAGGCGGCGGCCATCGACCAACCGGAAATCCGGCGCGCTCCTGCCGACCAGCGGGTGGTCTCCGTCAAGATCCAGCTGCTGCGAAACACCCCAGATCCGCTCGGCCAGATACGTGGCCCCATCGCGGGTGCCGGCCAGGTCGGCCATGATCGCTGCCAGTGCGCGCGAACCGGGCCCGGGTCGCATCAGCGCAACCTGCGCGCGCGACCAGTCCAGCACCTTGGCGCCCACCGGATGGCGCTCAGCCTGATAGCTGTCCAGCAGCGCCTCATCGGCCTTGCCCCGCGCCACGGCGGCCAGCTTCCAACCGAGGTTCATCGCATCGCCGATGCCGAGGTTCAGTCCCTGGCCGCCCAACGGCGAATGCATGTGCGCGGCATCACCCGCCAACAGCACACGTCCGCTGCGATAGGCCGTCGCCTGGCGCGCAGCATCGGTCCATGTCGTGGCCAGGTGCAATGCAGTGATCGTTGCCTCGCGGCCAGACACCCGCCGCAGCAACGCTTGCGCGGTGAGCCGGTCCAGTGGCGTGCGATGGCCGGCGCCACCATCGAAATCGGCCAGCGCCAGCATGCCTGGCGGGTTGAAATTGCACATCCCGTGATCGGTGAACTGTCGGCCTGGTGTGAGTACACACCCATCTGCCAGTTCGACCAGCAGCGTGTAACCGGTGAACTCTGGCCCGGTTCCAGCGAAGAGGAAGCCCGATTGCTTGCGTACCGTGCTGCGGGCCCCATCACAACCGACCAGCCAGCGGCCGTGGACCCTGCCGGAGCCGGTGTGCACGGCAACCTGCGCCTCGTGCGCATCCACCGCCTGCACCGCACGCCCGCGTTCGATGCGCACGCCCAGCGCAGTCGCACGTTCGGCGAACACCGCTTCCAGGGCCTGCAACTCCACCGCCATCTGGGTGCCCGCCGGTGTCGGCAGGCGCCAGCTCCAGCGCGCCTGGTCCACATCGTCCAGTGCAAATGGAATGCCCGCGAAGTGCCCACCCAGCGCACGCGGCTGCGCCAGCCAATGGGCGGTGCCGGGCGGCGGCGCGCCCTTCTCGGGCTTGAGCACCTGCGTCGCGGCGACCGCGTCCAACAGGCCGCGCCGATCCAGCGCCTCCAGCGTGGGGGCGTTAAGGCCGCGCAGCCCGAATGGCAGGCGCTTCAACGGCGAACCGGCGGACCCGGCCTGTTCCAGCACCAGCACCGAACACCCGGCCAGGGCCAGTTCGCAGGACAGGAACAGGCCAACCGGGCCAGCACCGGCAATGACGACGTCGTACAGCATCGAGATTCCTTGTGAGCGCCGGGTCGGCGCTCTGGCGGATCAAATGTTACACTCGGTGTACGTTTTCACAAGTGAACCGCCCATGACCCCGCCTCCTGGCCGCCGCGAACAACGCAAGGCCGTGACCAGACAAACGATTTCGGACGTCGCCACCGAGCTGATCATCCGGCGCGGCTTCGAGGCCGTCTCCATGTCCGAGATCGCCGAAGCCGCGGGCGTCTCACGCAAGACGGTCTTCAACTACTTCGCCAGCAAGGAAGACCTGGTGTTCGACCGGGATGAGGAGGCGCGCACGCTGTTGCGCGAGGGCATGATGGCGCGCAGCGGCCTGACCCCGCTCGCGGCCTTCCAGTCGCTCGTTCGTGAGTTGCTGGAGGCTGGCCATCCGCTGCTGCGCATCAATGCCGGCGCTGTCGCCTTCTGGGGCACCGTGGCGGAGAGCCCGGTACTGGTCGCGCACGCGCGACGGCTGCAGGCGCAGTTGACTGACGATCTGGCGCGATTGATGGCCCACGCTGTCGGCCGGCCCGAACATGACGCCGAAGCGCGACTGGGCGCGGCCATGCTGCTGGCGTCGATGGTGGCGGCCTATGAGAAAGGACTGGCAAGCCAGCTGCAGGGCGAGGACCCGCGTGAGGCCATGCGGCAGCTGATCGTGCGCGGTGCCACCGGGGTACTGGTGGCCTTGGCGGGCACCCCGTATACGGACCCCGGCGCGCGTCCATAGCGCATCCGGGGAATAGGCGTCGAAGTATCGCAAATGCTAATCTTTCTCATTTGCAGACACGTGACCCTCCCCAATGCCCCTGCCCATGCCCCTGCAACGCACCCTGTGCCTGGCACTGACCCTGCACGTGGCGACCCTTGCGCATGCAGCTGAGTCCTCCGCTGCCGCACCCAAGGATCTGGACAAAGTCGAAGTCCGCGGACGCGCACAGACACTGTATCGGGTAGACGATGCCGCGGTCGGCACCCGCACCGATACGCCCCTGGAGCTGGTCCCACAGTCGATCCAGGTCATCCCGCGTGAACTGATCGACGACCAGGCCGCGCGCCAGGTGACCGACCTCTATCGCAGCATCAGCGGCATCAGCTATTTCAGCTATGCCGGGGTGACCCTGCGCGGCTTCCGCCAGGAGAACGTGCTGTATGACGGCCTGCGCGGCGACCCGTACGCAGGATTTTCGGTGCCGCAACTGTTCAACATCGAGCGCGTGGAAGTGCTGAAGGGGCCGGCAGGCGCGCTGTATGGCGGGGGTGATGCGGGCGGTGTCATCAACTACGTGACCCGCAAGCCGAAAGCCAGCGCCGAACGCCGCATCGAGGTCCAGCTCGGCGACAAGGACTTCCTTGCCGGATCGATCGAGGGTACCGGGCCATTGAATGCCATCGGCAGCGTACGCTATCGCGCCGGGATCTATGCCGACAGTGAACAGGGCGTGCGCTGGAACACCGACAGCGAGAGCGTGATCGGCGACGCCTCGCTGGCCTTCGACGTTGGCCAGACCGGCGAGCTGGTGCTGCAGTTCACCGACATCACCCAGAACCTTGGCGGCAACCGCCTGCGTGGCGTGCCGGTCAACGATGCAGGCACGTTCCTGACCGACCGCCGCTGGAACCACAACGAGGCCAGCGACTTCCTCGACATGCGCGCCAAAGTGGCGCTGGCGCAGTACCGTTTCGCGCCGAGCGACACTCTGGACCTGGACTTCGCCGCCCGCTGGTTCAGCAACAACGAACACCAGATGTACCACGAGCCGATGGGCCTGATCGATCGTGACCGCGATGGCGTGGCCGAGTGGATGACCCGCCAGCTGCGCAACCAGATACGCGACAACGAAGCATTCACTGCCAACGGCAATGCCGTCTGGCGGGTGGCCACCGGCACGGTTGAGCACAAGGTGCTGTTCGGCGCCGATGTGTACCAGCTGGATGCGGATTTCACCGCACAGACCGCGAACAGCGCTGACCTTGCGCGTGGCGCCGGGCCGGTGCGCGGCATCGACCTGTTCAATCCCGTGTACGGCGCCAGTACCTGGCACGACTACAACCTGGCGGCCCTGCCCTGGCGCAGCACATCCACCCGCAGCAAGCGCCATGGCGGCTACCTGCAGGACGAACTGGTACTGGGCCCGCGCTGGCATTTGCTGGCCGGGGTGCGCTGGGATGGCTTCAAGGATGAGGATCGCATCACTGGCAACAGTGTGGATGGCAACGATCTCAGCTGGCGGCTGGGCAGCACGTTCACCGTGCGCGAGGGCCTGAACGTCTACGCCAACGTCGCCAGTGGTTTCGTGCCGCAGAGTGCCGCCAACCAGAACCCGGCCGCTGGCGGACCGTTCGATGCCGAGCGCAGCAAGCAGTGGGAAGTAGGCATGAAGTCGCTGCTGGCCGACCGTGTGGCCTTGAACATGGCGGCCTACCGGATCGACCGCAGCAACATCGTGCAGGCCACCGGCGAGGTGATCGGTGGCGTGAACCAGTTGGCCGCGCTGGGCCTGGTACGCAGCACCGGCATGGAGCTTGACCTGCTGGCCGACCTCAGCGAGCGCTGGGTGCTGAATCTGACGTACGCCTACAACGATGCGCGGGTGAAGGACGCCGGACCGAATGGCATCACCAACGCCTCAGGCGACCGATTCGCCAATGCGCCGCGCAACAAGCTGGGGTTGTGGACGCGTTATGACCTGCCGGCGATCAACTCCGCCATCGGCTTTGGCGCGGATCACGTCGGCGAACGCGTCAGCCTGGATGGGCAGACGGTCAAGGCCTACACCGTGTTCGACGTGAGCTGGAAGACCACGTGGAGGCAGTGGCAGTTCCAGGCCAACGTCAAGAACCTGTTCGACAAGGTGTACGCGGCCAGTGGCTTCATTGAACGCAACGGGCATTTCCCCGGAGATCCACGGCGGGTGTATGTGCAGGCGGCCTACAGCTTCTGACCGGAAGCACGTGTAGCGCTGATCCACTGCCGGCAAGCAGATCGTTGCCTGGCACTGGTCCACGCGTGTCCGAAACCGTCGGCACTTCCAGTCACTTGTGCACGATCTCCTCCGCCTGTAGCGTTGCCGTTGCCCAAGGAGGGCTATCAACGGAGTGAAGCATGAAGATTGGATTCAAGCTGTCTGTTGCTATTGCGGCTGCTGCACTGACCCTGGGAATCGGCAGTGCCTCCGCGCAGTCCCGCTGTACCCCTTGCTACACCGCGTATGACGCGTGCCTGGCGGCGGGTAATGGCGAGAAGGTCTGTTACCCGGCGTTTGCTCGTTGCCTGCGGAACAGCGGCTGCACCATCCCGTAAGCCACGCACTGCCGTGATGCGTGCCGGCCCCCATTTCGGGGGCTGGCATTGGCTGGCAGGCGCTGCGCCTTACTACTGAAAAGGTTCCATACGCGACTGGCGGTGTGATTTCATCCCATCCGCATCGCATGGTTCTCGCGCGCCTGCACATCAATTTCCTGCTGGCGTTGCCCGGCAGTCTGCTGGCGATCCAGGTCGACCGCTTTCATCTGCTGCAACGACTGCGCAACCGGCGTCTGTACTGCTATATCCGTGGGCATTGAAGCGCGCAGGTGGGCGGGGTCGGTCATCTCGCCCTGCACCACGAACACGTTCCGCCCTGCGGGAGCGTCGGCCGTCTGGGCGCTCAGCAGCACGTGATCGGCGCGTTCAAGCTGGTTGCGGCGGGCCAAGGCCATCACGCTCGCCACAAGACGCTCGCTGTTCTCATCGTGGGTACGCCCCGCGCTGGCATCGATCGCGGCCACGCCTTCGCGCACCTGCTGCAGCAATGTGTACTCACGGTGGCCAGGACCAATGTCGGCCAGACGGGTCGGCGCCTGTGAGGGATCCGGCACGTCGTCCACGGCTGCGGTAAGCGGGCTGCGGGTAATGGTCCGATACGGGTCGTCCGGGTGGAACTGGGTTCGCTTCTCCAGGCGCTCCAGACGAACCTCGCGCGCGTCGTTGAGTTCGGCGATACGTGAGGGATCGGTGATCTCGCGCAGCGACATGTGACCGCCGCCCGCACTGATGCTGGCCCATTTCCTGTCCGCCTCGAAGTACATCGCGTAGTAGCTGTTGCCACCGATGACGTTCGGATCAACCGCCGAGCGCCCTTCCAGGGCCTGGGTGGCTTCCAGCACGCTCAACCGGGTGAGGTACTGGCCGCCTTTCGTCCATCCCATCTGGCTGATGGCATCGACGCTGGTGTTGCCTACACGCGGGCCTCCGGCGTAGTCATTGTTGAGCATGTTGGTCCAGATCTGTTCCAGCTTCGCGGGGCCGCTCTTCTGCTCAGCCGCCTGCAGCAACACGCGCGGCGTCCAGCAATTGGGATCGAGTTCATGCCGTTCAAATGCACGGTCGTGAGCCAGCATTACATCCTTGCCGGGAAGATTCAGTGCCAGGTCTGGGCGGCGCTCGTTCATCCACTGCTGCCGCAACTCAAGATCTCTTTCGAGCAGTGTCTGCCCAAAGGACTCCCATTGCCGTTCGGTCAACTGTGCATTTGGAAACCGGGATCCCTCTTCCTGCTGGCTCTTCGCGTAGTTCTGTGCATAAGTGTTCGCGACGCGTCCCGGCAGGCTGTCATTGCGTACAACACCCAGTGCCAGTGTCCCGTATCCATCGGCTCCCGGCAGTTGCGACAGGTAGTTCCAGTAAAGCTCGCGGTTGCCGTCTCTGGCATAGCTGCCAAGGACGCTCAGATCTCGCTCGGTCAATCCACTCATACCCTACCCCTTCTCTTCCTTGAATCACCGATCACTTGGACCGGGTGCGCGCGATGACGTCCCTGACGGCCTCTTCCATGCGCTTCCAGTCCTTCAGAAACGCTCTCTTGTAGTCCAGGCTGACGGACAGCTTGTTGTCGATGTCCACGAAGTAATGAACGCAGCCCGCTGCCACTTCCCCGGGCTCACTGATCACCTCGCGCCCCTCCAGCCGCACGCCGTCGCGTCGGAATTCCTCGCCGTCACATTTGATGAACGAGCTGATCCGACCATCGCCCTGGCGTGCGATGTACCAGTCTCTCTCGTAGGCGGGATTGCGGACAGGCGGCTTCCCGTACCGCGCCTCATACTTCTTCGCGTACACCACCATCTTCGCTTCATCGATTGCATAGGGCGTCAGGCCCAAGGTCTGCGGCTTTGCAACGCGTTGATCGAGACGGTCCCTGGGATCCTCCCTTTCCACAGAGCCCTCCTCCGTGATGGCTTCATTTGACGACAGCCTTGAAAGCAGTGTTTCGACGGGAACGCGATCGACGTAGTTGATCCGAATGGCAATCTCCTTCCGGAAATCATTCGTACGCGGATTCGCCCGCGCACCCGGCGCCGTCGGCTTCATGTCCGGCCACTCGATGACCAGCGTCACGCCCTCGCCCGGCCACGGTGCGATCTGGCTGTCCAGGTAGTTGGCCGGAATGCGGAAAGTGTTCGGCCCGAGCTTCACGTCCACGGGCGCATCGGTATAGGTGTGGCCGTTGATCGTGCGGCCGGTCTGGGTTGCGCCGGGCATGGCGGGATTCCTTTCGTGTTCGTTGGACGGTGGCCGCGCACAGGCGCCGGCACTCACTGCAACGGCAAGTGCAAGCGTCAGACACCGGCTGGGGGACATCACGTGCATGGGCATTCCATTGCAGGGTTCCAGCGCCACTATAGGCAACCGGCCGTCCACGGAACAGGAACCGCATCGCAGCCCTTCATGAAACCAGGCTGCGCGCCACATGCGCTGCCTGCAGTACTGCGGATACTGCTTCGGCACTACTCCAGGTCTCAGCCGTCGCTGTCCGTGCCTTTATGGCCGCGATAGGTTTCACCCCACTCGCGCATGGCAAGCAGCACCGGCACCAGCGTGCGGCCGAATTCGGAAAGCTCGTACTCCACCTTCGGCGGCACTTCCGGGTACACGTGGCGGATCACCACCCCGTCAGCCTCCAGTTCCCGCAGCTGGCTGGTCAGCATGGACTGGGTGGCGTTGGGCACACGCCGGGTCAGCTCCATGAAACGTCGCTTGCCTGTCATCAGGTGAAACAGAATGATCGGCTTCCACACGCCGCCCATCACCGACAGCGTGACTTCCACCGCGCAACCGCTCTTGCCATCCCAACGCCTGCTACGCATGCATACTCCGGAAAACCATAGTACCTACGGAAATTCATCGTTCTTGTTGCGATAACGGTGCGAGCCTAGCATGGCCCCATTCCTTGAATGTGAGGCCCAGCATGACGTTCAAAGCACTGCTCACCCGCAAGACGAACAACCAGGTTTCGACCGAGCTGGTCGATTTTGATGAAGCCGATCTGATGGACGGCGACGTTCTGGTGGACGTCGAGTACTCCACGCTGAACTACAAGGATGCGCTCGCCCTGACCGGCAAGAGTCCGGTCATCCGGACGTTCCCGCTCATTCCCGGCATCGATCTGGCAGGTGTGGTGCTGGAATCCAGTAGAGCCGACTTCCAGCCAGGCGACCGCGTTGTGCTCAATGGCTGGGACCTGAGCATGGGACATCACGGCGGGCTGGCCCAGCGCGCGCGCGTGCGGGGCGAATGGCTCAACCGGATTCCCGGCAACTTCAGCACCCGCGACGCCATGGCCATCGGTACCGCAGGCTATACCGCCATGCTGTGCGTACTGGCCCTCGAACATGCGGGGCTGACGCCCGAAAAGGGCGATGTGCTGGTGACCGGCGCCAACGGTGGCGTCGGTTCGATCGCGGTGGCGATCCTCTCAAAGCTGGGCTATCGCGTGGTGGCTGCCACTGGGCGACCTGAACACGCCGAGTATCTGCACAGCCTGGGTGCCGCCGAGATCATCGACCGCGCGCGGCTTTCAGAACCGCGCGAGCGGCCGGTGAGCGCCGAACGCTGGGCCGGGGTGGTGGATGTGGCCGGTGGCCCTACCCTCGTCAACGCCATTGCCGAGACGAAATACCGAGGCGCCGTGGCCGCCTGCGGGCTGGCGCAGAGTGATGAGCTGCATGGCTCGGTGCTGCCCTTCATTCTCCGCAACGTGACGCTTGCCGGTGTGGATTCGGTGAATGCGCCGCAGGACATCCGACAGCGCGCGTGGGACCGGCTTGCCACCGACCTGGATCCGCAGAAGCTCGAAAGTACCGTGCAGTTGATCGGGCTTGCCGAGGTGCTGGACGTCTACGACCAGATCATCCCGGGCAAGGTGCGTGGGCGGATTGTGGTGAATGTGAATGCGTGAGCAGGTCGTCTGGATCAACTGCATCTGATGCAGCTTCCATGCTGCGGCGAATGGTGAACATGCAGTGAAACGACGCGGGCGGTGGTGTCCCCAAGCCACTGCCGCTCGCATACGCTCGGGTTCCCATCGCTGCCTGGACACCCGACATGCCAATGACCGCGTTCGCACTTGCCGCTGCGCTTTCGGGCCTGCCCGACATCACCTGGGAGCGCGAGCGCGCCGAGGATGCGCACCAGCTCATGCTGTGCCAGATCCATCGCGATGCGCTGAAGCAGAACGAGGGCAAGGACGATGCCTATCCGCGTGCCAAAGCGGTCTGCGACCTGCTGGCACGCGAGTACAAGGACAAGTGGGATTTCGATGCGCAGGATGCCCTGGCCGCTTCGGCGGTGGATCTGGACGAGCTGATCCGACGCGGTGATGTGGTGGAAGTACCGCCGACGAAGCAGGATCGCGCCTACGAGTGATGGTACGCGATCCTAGCGCCGTGATCTTCTCGGCCTGCCCCAGGTTGCGGAGCCACGAGCGCGCCTCAGCACCCACACCTCGCCCACCTCAAACCGCCCCCGGCAGCTCGCTCTCGATCTGCTCAACCAACTGATTGAAGACGGGTCTCATCTTCATGATATCCAGCACCGAATCGCCCACTTCATCCAGGATCATGGGGTCCGCACCACAGGAGAGAAGGTAGACAACGGCCTCGAGGCTTTCACTAATCACGGCGTTCGCCATCGGGGTCAATCCAATATCCCCGAGTACGTCGATATTGGTGACGAACGGCATCAACTCTTTGAGTAGATCCACGTCGTTATTGAACGCCGCTATATGCAGCGGCGTATCGTCGTCGATCCCATGGCTTTCCGGACTGGTCAACTCGCAGCCTTCGAAGGTGTGGCACTCATCGAACCTTGACAGAAACCTCTTTAATTCCGGATCCACTGCATTCATCGGGGCATTCCCTCCCAGGCCTTTCTCCAAGCACTGCTTTCACTTAATATGCAGTGAGCCGCCGGATCGTGGCACACCATTGCACAGGTGCATAGTGGCACGTACGGAGCCCGCATCCGGGACGCACGCGATAAACGCGACACCCCGCGACTCCACCGACCACTTCCTGCGCACGCGAAGCCCGTACCGAGGTCAATCCGCGAGCTGACGACCACAGGCGGCTTCCAAGCCCCTTATCATGTGGGCTTAGGGGCTCAATAAGCACTATTGACGCTTGCAAGGCAGTATCTGGATGTCTATGGAATGGCGCCCCTCGGGCTGGGGCCGACGCGTGACCCGTTCGCCCCATTGGTCGCTGCGGCTTGATGGCGAGTACGTTGAACTCAGTGTCTCCGGCCAGCAGTACAGGTTGCGCGTGGATGGTGATCAGCAGGTGCAGGTCCATCGAGGGGTCTTCTGGTCACGGGTCGAACTGCAGACCGGCGATGCTGCCGGGCTGTGCGTGGACGGGCTCCCCAACGGACGAGCGTCCCGGCTTGCGGGGGCCCTGCAGCACCTGCTCTTTGCGCGAACCACGCGTGGACGCAAGGCCCTGTTCGACACGATTCTGAAGCAGATCCAGTCCTGGTTGGGCGACGCGGATGCCCTCATCGACCGAGGCAGTGCCGGTCGCAGCTGGATCACCCATGAGCAGCAGCAGGCGCTGCTTGCGAAGCGCTCAGACCTGCCCCTGCAGCCGCCTGAGCTGGAGCAGCTGTTCCGCGACGAAGACGTGCATGAAGATCTGCATGCGGACAGCCATCGCGCGGCGCTGGACGCCCTGCGCGACTGGAACCTGGATTGGCCCGCTGCCTGGGCCGAAGCCAATGAGGCCATGACCCTGCGCGAGCTGGTGTTGGCCAGGGACTTCCTGGGCCGGGTCGAGAGCAAGCCGCTGACAGAGGAACAGGCCCGCGCCGTCATCTGCTTCGACAATCGGGTGCAGGTCGTGGCCGCGGCCGGCTCCGGCAAGACCTCCACGATGGTCGCCAAGGCCGCTTATGCCATTGACCGCGGCTTTGTCGAGCCCGAACGCATCGTGATGCTCGCCTTCAACAAGGATGCTGCCAAGGAACTGGAGGAGCGTGCGCAGCGAACCTTCGATCGACTCGGCATGGGCAACACCGTGGTTGAGGCCCGGACCTTCCACGCCCTAGGCCTGGCCATCATCGCCAAGGTCACCGGCCGCAAGCCCGACATCCCCGAATGGACCATTGACGCCACGCTGGGCTTCAACAAGCTGGCCGAGCTGGTGGACGACCTGAAGGATCGCTCGATCCACTTCCGCACCCAGTGGGACATGTTCCGCCTGGTGTTCGGGCGCGACCTGCCGGCATTCGGCGCGGAAATGGAGGCCGATGGCTACGAACGCGATGGCACGCCCTACATCCGCACCCTGCAGGGTGAGCGGGTGAAGAGCCTGGAAGAATGCGTGATCGCCGACTGGCTGTTCTACAACGGCGTGACGTACGACTACGAGCGACGCTACGAGTTCGATACTGCGACAGACACCCACTGCCAGTATCGCCCCAACTTCTATTACCCGCACGCCGGGCTGTATCACGAGCACTTCTCGCTGGATGCGGATGGCCAGGCGCCAGAGCAGCTTCCCGACTACGCCGAAGGTATGCATTGGAAGCGTCAACAGCATGCGGCACGAGGCACCGCCCTTGTTGAAACCACCTCGTTTGGTCTGCGCAGTGGATACGCCCTGCGGGATATGGCGGAGAGGCTTGGCGACTCCGGTGTCGAACTCGACCCCAACCCCGACCGCGAGCTGCCCGAGCAGGGCGCAAAGCCCATGCCGGACGCGGACCTGATCGGCTTGATGCGCACCTTCATTGCCCATGCCAAGAGCAACTGCCTGACGCTGGATGATATGGCGGAGCGCCTGCGACAGATGCCCGAAGACCAGTTCAAGGAACGGCATCGGCGCTTCCTGGAAATCGCCAGCCCTGTTTTCCAGGCCTGGGACAACGCACTGGCTGACGAGCACGGCATCGATTTCGAAGACATGCTCAACATGGCGGCCGGACTGCTGGAACAGGGCCGCTATGAATCGCCCTACGAACTGGTGATGGCCGACGAATTCCAGGATGCCTCGCGCGCCCGCGCCCGGCTCTGCCGTGCCCTGGTCAGCCGCCCCGGCCGCTATCTGTTTGCGGTGGGCGATGACTGGCAATCGATCAATCGTTT
The DNA here is from genome assembly GCF_030985535.1 of Stenotrophomonas sp. Sm2128. Taxonomy (NCBI): domain Bacteria; kingdom Pseudomonadati; phylum Pseudomonadota; class Gammaproteobacteria; order Lysobacterales; family Lysobacteraceae; genus Stenotrophomonas; species Stenotrophomonas sp. Sm2128. The sequence goes on along the minus strand of NZ_JAPTFQ010000006.1, from coordinate 31,958 downwards.
CGCCGGTGCCGACGTTTCGGTGATGACCGGATTCCGCGAGTGGATGGGCCATGGCCAGGTGCTGAAACTGGAGCAGACATTCCGCTGCCCCCAGGCGCTCTGCGATGCGTCCAGCCGTTTCGTCAGCCGGAATCCAGCGCAGATTGCCAAGGCGGTTCGTTCTGCCGCACCGGCAATGGGGCCAGTGCTGCAAGCGTTCCAGATGAATCGTCGCGAGGAGCTGCAGGATGGCGTTCGCCAGTACCTCGCCAGGCTGCATCAGCAGCTGTTGTCAGGCGCGGTGCCGCAGGGCCGCAATGGGCGCGTGACTGTATTCATCCTGGGGCGGTATCGCGCCGATCGCAGCGCGGTGCCACCGGATTGGAAGACTGCCTTCGGCAGCACGATGGACGTGGAGTTCCTGACGGTCCATCGGTCGAAGGGACGCGAGGCGGACTACGTGATTCTGCCGGGCATGATCAACCGCAGCTTCCCGAGCCTGCGCGCCGATGACCCGGTCCTTTCGCTGGCAATGCCGGATGGGGATACCTATCCGCTGAGCGAAGAACGGCGGCTGTTCTATGTCGCGCTGACGCGTGCGCGACGCTCGGTGGCCATGTTCACCCTACAGGGGAAGCGTTCGCCGTTCCTGGACGAGCTGGTGAAGGACAGAGCAGTGGAAGTGACCGCGATTTCAGGCGCGGCCATCCACGAAGAGCGCTGCCCGGTGTGCAAGGTCGGCGTGTTCGTGGACCGGATGGGGCCGCATGGGGCCTTCCGGTCGTGCTCCAGTTACCCGTTGTGCCATAACAAACCGAAGGGTGGGCAGCGGGGATGAGAGCATCCCGCTCCCTCCAAATATGCCTGCCTGCATCAGGGCACACAGACACCGTCTCGGTTTCGCCCCCGGCATGATGCACGCCATGGCGTTTCCGGAAACGAAAAAGCCCCGGCAGGACCGAGGCTTTTGTCTGGATGGTGGCGAGGCTGCAGGGTATCGCAAGGTCCCCACACGTCCTCGCCGCGTCCTATTACGGGAAAATGCAGGCATTCAGACGCAAGCAGTGCATATAGTTCCGGGCACAGATACTCAAGTCTGTACCTGACGCCTCACATGCAATGTACTGGACCTCGCAGACGAAACAAGGGCAGGGGCCTTTCGCCGTGGCGCTGCTGATTCCAAAGTTCAACGCACAGGCCGCAACAGCAACAGAATGCTTGCATCCAATCTTCATGCCATGACTTCGTTCGTCGCCCTCCATGGGCATGCGCAGCCTAGCGCGGATGCCTGATGCATTCAAATTGACCGGCGCCCAGCTCAGTAATTGCGCAACAGAAGCACTTGCCGTCCTTGAATGCGTTACTTCCCTGGTATCGGAGGACGGCACTGGTTTGTTCGTTCACTTGACCCTTGTGGGCGGATGGCTAGGCAGCAAGGGCCGTATGACCCGTCCTGCCATAGGTTGACACCTATGGGGTGGATGATCTGACCGCCCTCAGGCGGCCAAAGACGCCCGATGCACCGCATCGGGCGTCTGCATTTTAAGGGGCAGATGGGGTCGCTCCGCGTTGTAGATCTCCACTGCCTCAGCCACCATCTGCCGGGCCTGTCCCAGGTCCCGTGGGCGACGAAGCAAAAATTCTCCTTTGAGTATCCCGTTGATCCGCTCCGCAAGCGCGTTCTGATAACAGTCGTAGCCGTCGGTCATGGAGCAGGTCAGGCCATGCTTGGTGTGGATGGTCTGGTAGTTGTCCGAGCAGTACTGGATGCCCCGATCCGAATGATGGATCAGGCGCTGCCTCGTTTTTCGCCATTTCAGGGCCATTTCCAGTGCTTGCGCAGTGTGTTCCGTCTGCAGCGTCTCATTCACGCTCCAGCCCACGATCTTGCGTGACCAGACGTCTGTAACCAGGCTCAGGTAAACGATATTTCCGTCAGTGGGCAGGTAGGTGATATCCGCTACCCGCCCCGCCGCTTGTAGCTTCGGTTCAATCAGATGGTGCAGCTTGCGCGTACCCAACCGCGGCTGGCGCGCGCGGCAATCGCTCACCAGCGCCAGCGCCGTGGAATCAGCAGCGTCTCGCCGCTGATGACGGTGTCCAGCCTGATAGAACGCCCGCCGACTGATGCTGAAATGGCGGCAAGCCCTTGCCACGCTTACGCCTTTGAGGCGCCCTTGCGTGAGGACTTGCCGGAAGGCTTTTTTACGATGCGTACCCCGTAATCCTCTTTGAGGACGTCCAAGATCGCCTCGAAGAGCTGCGCCTTCTCGTTCGCCTCTCGCAACTGGACCTGCAAGGCCTTGATCTGTTGTTCCGGCGTAAGCGGCTTGGCCGCGACGGCTTTGGGGACGGTGCTCATGGGAGGGAATGATGCACCAGCTGACCAGTCTTGCCGACCGTGCCGACGAAGCCAGGAAAGGACCGTGCTCCGGCCTTGGATCCCATAACGCTCCTGGGCCTGTTTGTAGGTCAATTCCCCGCGCTCTACCTGGTCGACCACCGACAGCTTGAAGGCCAGCGAATAGTCCCGTTGGCTGCGCCTGATTGTTGATTTCATTGAACATTCCTTTTCCGTAGGGGAAAAGTGTCAACCCAATTCAGGACGGGTCAAGGTCAACATTCAAGGACTGGGCTAGTGAAACCACGGATTACCCTGACGACCTCTCTGAGACCGCCTTGGCTCACAGGATCCGCGATAAAGCCAAAGTAGCCTATAAGCGGGGAACCATGTTGGGGAAGCAGAGAGCGCTCATGATGGCATGGGCCGAGTACTGCGGGAATGCTCCGTTTTCGCCCTGAACGCCATGGACTGGAAGTTGCCCAGAAGCCCGGGTAAGATCGAGCCATCCACAGCACACGCGCCAGGATGGCCATGCCGTCGGTGAATCCTGAAATTTTGAGATGGGCACGCGAAACGGCGGGGATGACGCCGGATGTTGCCGCGTCGAAGCTGGCCCTTAACGACACAAAGCGGGCAACCAAGCTTGATCGCCTGATCGCTCTTGAAACGGGCGAGGACGAGCCCTCCGATGCGATGCTCCTGAGGATGGCCAAAGCCTACCGCAGGCCGCTGCTGTCTTTTTATCTCTCTGCTCCACCTGAACCTGACCGGTCTTCCCTCGATTTCCGCACACTTCCCGAGCGGAGTTCTGCAGATGAGCCGGTGGTTGCAACTTTGTTGCGTGATGTAAAAGCGCGGCAGGCACTTGTTCGCGCATTGCTTGAAGAGGAAGATCAGCCGCCGGTGGGATTCGTAGGGTCTTCGAAGGGCAAGACGTCTGTTGAGTCTGTTCTAGCTAGCGTGGTCAAGTGGAGCGGCATTAGCCGCGACGAATTCAGGCGCGCCAGGAACACGGATGAAGCCTTCTCTTACTTGCGCGAGAAATTCGAGGCGATTGGTATCTACGTCGTGCTGCTAAGTAATCTTGGCACTCACCACACGGATATCGATGTTAGGGCATTCCGAGGAATAGCCCTTTCTGACCCCTTCGCTCCGTTTGTCGTAATTAACAGCCAGGACGCCAAGAGCGCGTGGAGCTTCACTCTGCTGCATGAGGTTTGCCATCTTTGGTTTGGCGAGTCCGGCATCAGCACTTTAAGCACAGAGCTTGCTTCTGAGAGATTTTGCAATGAGGTGGCTAGCACTTTCCTGCTTTCTGCAGAGGAAATAGCCTCCCTACCGCTGCCAGCGAGCAATGCTCCTAACGATTTAGCTGATGCTATGTCTGCCTTTGCGGCGGCGCGCAACATCAGCACAACGCTCGTCGCATTTCGCGCATTTCAAGCCGGCAGGATCTCCGAGGAATCTTGGACCAGCGTTGCGGAATTCATGCGCGCCGAATGGCGCCGTCAAAAGCAGAATGAGAAGGACGCTCGCAAAGATCGAGCAAAAGATGGCGGACCGAACTTTTATGTTGTTCGACGCCATAGGCTTGGCAAGGCACTGGTAGAAACCGCTTACCGGGGGGTGATGGAGGGGAGCCTCAGCCCATCGAAAGCGGCAAAAATCTTGGGCGTTGCGCCTCGTAGTGTGTACCCGCTCTTGAACACGGCAAATGGAAGGGCCGCCTGATGATCTATCTGGTCGATGCGAACGTCGTGATGCAAGCGGCGAACACCTACTTCCGACACTCGTGGGTGCCTGAATTTTGGTCTTGGCTCCACCACCACGGAAGCCTTGGAAACATCAAGATGCCATTGGAAATTTTCCAAGAGATCAAGGACGGCTCCAACAATTCCGAGAAAGACGAGCTTTTTGCTTGGGCGAGTGAAAAGAAGAACAAAGATGCGATTCTCCTTGCGGACTCCGTTACTTCCCCGCTCATTAGAACGGTGATGGAGAATGGGTACTCACTGACATTGAACGAAGTCCAACTCCAGATGATTGGACAAGATCCATTCTTGGTGGCTCATGCCCTAAAGGATCCAGGCAACCGCTGCGTGGTAACCCATGAGGTTAGCCGACCCAAAGCAGCAGCTCACAATAGAAAGCTTCCTGACGCATGCGCCTCAGTTGGAGTGGCTTGCTGCACTCCATTCCAGATGATGCAGAGCTTGGGCTTCAAGACAGCGTGGAATACTCCGCCAGTCGCTCCGAAGACTCTCCCGCTGCCACCAAAACCTTTTGCTACGGCGCCCAACCCGCTGCCTCCTCTGCCCCCCCTTCCCGATAAGTCTCCCTGACTAGCTTTGCGGGCACGCTTGTCCCAACCGTCCACCTCGGGCGTGACTGGACCGAAGCTGCGTATGCCCTGCCCTCACCCAAACCTTCATCGGGTACTTCGCACTGGGCTTGGCCTCCTTCGGTGATCGGCGCAGTTACAGCGCCTCTTTGATCCGCGCCACATCTCTAGCCCCAGCCTCAGCTAGGCGCCGGCTTGTTGGTGTTGCTCGAGCGTTGGCGGCAGGCCCGGAGGCGGTTCGAGCGGTTCGCTTGGAGTGGTTTCCAGCAGCCGGGCCAAAGCCGCCCGCAGGTGCATCTCCGGGTACAATCTCGCCGCGCACCAGCGTTCGGCGTAGCGCATACCCTGCCTGATGCTGGACGCACGCACGTCCTTGGTCTGCCACATCTTCCGGCCGTCCAAATGCGCACGCCTGCAGACCCCAGGCCTGCCAAGAGAAATCCTATGGCTGCCTCAAGCACGAAGTGAAGCGTCGCATAGTAGGCATTTACCTACAGCACAACACGGACTTCCATGATCGACAAGTTCATCGGAAATTGACAATGTGATTCATATATGAATGCTTAGTGAATACGGAATTGAGGCTCGGCGTGCCTGACGTCCCTGTCATCGGGCGCCCGATCGAAACACGCTCGATCCCCTCGTTACAACATGAAGGAAGGCAATGTCATCAAAGACTAAGGTTCTAATCCTCTCAGCGGCAATTGCTTTGATTGGAACAGGCATCTGGCGGTTTGCCGCCACCTCCCCCACGTCGCGACAGGACAATGACAGCATCAGAACGCCCACGACTGGCGTGCCCAAGATCACGATAGACGCGAATTCGGTCCCCGCGCCCCATACAACCACAACGACCAGTCTGTCGTCGTCGGCCAACAGATCAGTTCGCGTGCGACATCTATCTGGCAGAGCCTATGTCGTTGAGGACTTCGGGCGTGTGCCGAGTGGCACCGTCGACAAGGTAGTTGCGGAACTTTCGCCATTGGCGATGGCCGGCGATGCGACGGCCTCCTATGGGATCTTTCTAAAGCTCAATGAATGCGCAAACATCAACAGGCGCGCATCCAGGGGAGCCGCCTTGCAAGCCTCGCCAGATGTCGCAGCTGCCTGCAACGACCTTTCGGCGGAAAATGAAGTCAGCTCGAGCAAATGGCTATCGCTTGCTGCAGAGCAGGGGAACATCGGAGCGAGACTGCTCTATGCCGCAGACTCCGAATCAGCTCTGGGCGGACCTGCTGAGCTGCTTCGCAACCCGGACCGCGCAAAGGAATACAAGCAGACAGCCGTAAGCTATCTGCAAGAAATGGCATCTCAAGGTAGCGCCGACGCGCTACTTCAGCTGGGGAATGCCTACCACGCTGGTGTGCTGATCGATGAGGACCAAGTTACAAGCAGAGCGTACTTTGAAGCAGTACGCCTCATGGACCCCTCGATAGTGCCGGCTCGTCAAGTTAGTACCTTGGACAAATCGCTAAGTGGAGAACAGCTCTCCTTAGCCCTAAGAAAGGGAAATCAAATCTATGACTCTTGCTGTCGATAGGAAGTTTTTCCGCATACCCCGCCGCAAGGCCATTCTCATTTTGGTAGCCACTGCCGCGCTCGCCCTTGCTGCAAGCACTTTAGCCTTTGAACGCGGCCCCTACTTCTGCAACGACTGTCACGTGGCATCGCCGGTTCCTGACGCAAGAACCCTGGAAGTCATCAAAGACTCACGCGCACCAATCGATTACGTACCACTCTTCGCGTGGGCGACTGGAACGACGTACCAGATATGCAACGCAACGCATTGCACCGTCTACCACGAGAATTTCGAATCGAACTGGGTAGGCGAAGGTCAGACGCCACGCGAAGGCGTCATGCCCGAGCCAATTTATGAAGGCGGTGGCGGCGGCGGAGACATGGGCGACTGGGGAGGTCACGGCGGAGGGATTGGCGGCCCTGGCTTGGGTGGTGGCTGCGTAGGCAGATGCAACGGCGACGTAGAGGTCGGACCAATTCAGCAAATCTGATAAAACCGTGACCGGCCCAGCTCCACTAGGAGCTGGGTTTTTATTGACGCGCTGCAATCTCAGCCCATGCAAACTTATCTTTACCAGACGACGGTGATGTGGGCGGAATAGCACATGGCGCCATCTGGCCCCGGCCATGTTCAGCCATCGTGATCGCTTCCCGCGGCTACAGCTCAATCGCCGGCTCACTAGCATCCAGCGGCAGCTCCGCCTTTTCCGGCCAGGCAAACGCCTCCGGCTGCGATAGCAGCGCGCCTACCTAGTCCCAGTCTCGATCCCCGCCGGCGGCGCCAGCACCAGTTGCTCCAGCGCCTGGTTGACGGCATCACGCCAGCCGCGCCGCAGCCCGCGTAGAAACTCGGCCCACGCAGGAACCATTGTCATCCAGGTCGGCGACGCGCTGGTAAACCTGAACCCGTTTGAAGCACGGAAAGTGGCCGAACACCTCGTCCTTGCGGCCGATCAGATCGACCAGCGCGCCTCCATCGACCGCAGCAATCCGCAGGCGGCCGCCGCATGAGCGCCGCCCTCGGCCACCACTCCAACGCTGACCGCGCTCTACACCGCCCAGCCTGTGCGCTGGGAGTATCGCAACGAGAAGGACGTGGGCCCGGGCAGTTGGGTCCAGGCCGACGCCGGCTACGTCTACGCCGCCCACCAGCGCGACCTCGTTGTCCGCGCCCTGTTCGAGACCCCGCGCGTCGTCCAGCCCGAGAAGGTTCACGACTTCCAGCGCCACGTCTGTGCTGCGGGGAAAGCCAGGACTGGGCCGGGCCGGATTGCTTCCCGCCCGACAAGAAGGTCGACCCACTCACCCGGCTACCCGTGGAACCGAGCTGGTTCCTTGAACCGCTGAAGTGGATCCAGGATGCCGGCCCCATGCCGGTCAGCACGCACGAACGCCGCCGACGAGCCAGCGAAGCCACCTTCCTGATCGAACAGCTCGAAGCCCACATCGAGGAGTGCAGCCATGACCCAAGAACATATCAGCCACCCGGAAGGGTTGCCGAACTGCGCCACCGGCCACCGCGCGCGCCACATCCACGACAAGCGCTGTGCATCCGCCGGTGGCGGCCACCTGGTCGAGTGCGCTTGCAGGTCGACCAGCAAGCATGCCGAACCCGACAAGGCCATCGCAGCCTGGCGAAGACTGAATCGCCCGGCGCGCAGCGCGCGCCCCACTTCGGTCGAAATGCCGATCGACAACGTTCTGCAGTTCCAGCTTGGGCTGGCCTACCGTCCTGCGAAGGCTCGCGCCATGGGAGGCTATCATGGCCGTGGCTGAAAGACTGGAAGAGCTGCTATCGCTTGATCACGTGAGCCAGATGACCGGTATGGACGCCACCTTTATCTGCGGAGAGATCAAGGCCGGCCGCTTCCGGCGCTCTATCCGCATCAGACGCCGCGCACTCTGGATACAATCCGAGGCGCAAGGCCGGGTTCGGCAGCAGATCGTGCAGAATCGATCTTTGCAGGTGAATGGGTAAGCGGGCGGGCAGCGAAGGCTGTAGAAACAAAAAAGCCCCTGTTTCCAGAGGCTCTTTTAAACAACTGGCGGAGAGAGTGGGACTTCCTTGAGAAGTGCCCTCACCCCTTGGACGGCTTGGGTTTCACGAATCTGGGAGGTGCCCTTGAATGTGCCCACGATGAGCATACCCCTTGCGGTGCAACGGATCCAGCCGTTTTTGCCGCCCTTGGGATCGCCAATCTCGATCTTCTCCAAACCGGCGCGATCAGGGCAGATGACCCGTTCGCCCCCACTCTCCGCCGAAAAGGGAAGCAATCCGGTGGACCGCTTCCTCATGTGTGCCTCAGGGCAATTGGGGCCATGGGACAGGACGCCTCAGCAAACGGTTCTGGACGGAGTCCTTTCAACGGCGGCCTTACGCCATAGCTCCATGGCCGGCTCACCGTCGCCCACGACACACTGCAAAGCACGGATTCGCACGCCCAGTCCGGCGCCAGCTCGGAATCGACGCTCCAGGCCCAACGGGGTGCTTTCGGTGCGTCAGACACTGACTCGGCCTTGGCAATCACTGTTTGCAGCGATCGGCGGGGGGCAGATCCGCCACGAATGGCTACCAGGCACTCGCTGCGCATCTCGACGTGGGGCATGTCCTTGAAGCTCTTCCAAGCCCCGCCCCACCTCAATCCCGCCTGCTGGGCGAGCTCACCGAAGCGTTGGTAGCCCTGCCGCACCTGCTCGTCCTTCAGGTCCCAAGAAGGGCGCCCGCGCTTGTAGATGACCATGTCCGCGGCCCAACCGTGGTTGTGGCAGCTGCTGCCTGGCCCCACCTGGGTCACGCCCTTTTGGCTGGCGAGCAGCTCGGCCTGGCGCTGTTTAGAACGGTAGCCCTCCATCAGCCGCAGGTCGTAGCCCTCGTCCTTCATCTGCAAGGCGATGCGTTCCAGCGCTGAGCGAAGCTCGGGCTGGACACCGTCCCACTGCGGGGCGTCTTTGTGGCGGTGGAACAGGCGTTTGAAAAACCCAGGCTTCTTCCCGTGGACCTCAACGGAATCGGTGGCTGGCGCGTGCGCGTGGACCAAGACGGGTGCGCTGGCCAGTGCGAGCGCGAGCAACAAGCGTTGAAACATGAGTAGGCCTCCTTACTCACATGAGCGATACACCCATGCAAGCGGAGAATCGAAAACGCGCAAGGGGGCTTGCGGAATTTTTTCCCTGTCGTAGAAGAACAGGGGTGGGGAAAAGTCGGCCCCACCGCTTCCTGGCGCACCGGCCCCTCCTGCCGTTGCGCCGGGAAGTTTCGTTGGGGGGGGGCTTGCGCATTCCAGGATCTGATCTATTCGTGAGTGCACACGCTCACTCATTTCAGACCCAGGAGGCCACCCCATGAAACGCTCCCTCATCCACTGCGCTTTGCTGGCAGGCCTTGTTGCTGGCACGGCGCAAGCCCAGGTTCAAGTGGGCAACGGTGCCGTTGCCACCAAACCCGAGACCACTGCGGTAGGCGACCGCGCCCAATCGTTGACCGTTGGGGCCACGACCATCGGGGCGGACGCCCTCGCCGACGGCGGGATAATGGTGGATGAAAATGGCGTTCCGGGTGAGTGCCTGGGGGCCACTGCGGTGGGCAATCGCGCCACCGCTCGCGGATGCCATACAACCGCTCTGGGGTTCTCGAGCGAAGCGCAGGGCTCAAATGCGCTCGCCATTGGCTCTCGCGCACAGGCATTTGCGGTTTACGCCGTCGCCGTCGGACCCCAAGCCCAAGCCACCGGCGATTCCGCGGTGGCCATTGGCGGGCACAGCCTGGCCAGCGGGATCACCGGTGTGGCCATCGGCTCTAGTGCCCGCGCGCTCGGGGATGGCGGGACCGCTGTAGGCTCAACCGCAAGAGCCGATGGAAACGGCGCGGCGGCTTTCGGGGCCGGGGCGAATGCTCAAGGCGATCGCAACCTCGCGTTGGGCGCCGCATCCCAGACCGAGGGCGAAGGTGCATCCGCCGTGGGGCCCGGTGCCAACGCAACCGCCGACTTTGCCGGCGCCTACGGTTACAGCGCTGGCGTTGCCGGCGAGGCCGGCACCGCCGTGGGTCCATGGGCACAGGCGTTTGCGCCCTACTCTGCCGCCTTCGGCGCGTCTGCCACGGCCAACGCCACAGAAAGTGTGGCATTGGGGCCCCGTGCCGTGGCCAACGCATGGGGATGCGTGGCCGTGGGCGCCAACACCACGTGCGATGAAGAAGACACTGCAGCCTTTGGCAACCGCCGCTTGACCCAAGTTGCCTTGGGCAAAGCGGACGACGACGCCGTGGCCGTCAGCCAACTGCGGACCGCCGTGGAAACCTTGGGCGCTGGCGCCTCCATGGTGAACGGCTTGATCGTGGCGCCGAACTACCAGCTGAGCAGCGGTAACAACTACACCACCGTGGCCGGTGCCATCTACGATCTCGATGGGCGCGTTCACCAGCTGGAACAAAACCCTGGCGGCGGTGGTGGCACCCCCGGTCCACAGGGCCCCACCGGTCCGCAAGGCCCAGCAGGCAAGGACGGTAAGGACGGAGGAAGCAGCACCACGGTGGCCGGGGCCAACATCGAGGTCACTGACAACGGGGACGGCACCCAAACCGTTGGCTTGAAAGACAACGTTGGACTGTCCGAAAAGGGCTCGGTCCAGGTGGCCAAGGCCATCCACAACAGCGACGGCTTCACTGTCCAGGGCGGTCCATCGGTCACCAGATCCGGGATCAACGCCGGCAACCAGCGGGTAACCGGGGTGGCAGCGGGGGCGATCGCCGCAGGGTCCACGGACGCGATCAACGGTGGCCAATTGTGGGATTACCAGCGGCAGCAAGACGACCGCTGGAACCTGACGGACCGCCGTTTCCGCCAGCTCGACAAGCGGGTGAGCGGTATCTGCGCCATGGCCCAAGCCAACGCCCAGATGGCCACCTCGACGTCGGCCATCCATGGGGAGAACCGCAACCGCTTGGCCGTAGGCGTAGGTGGCTGCAGCGGCCAAGCCGCCATTTCCATCGGCTACACCCGCGACGTGACCACCCCACGCGGATCCCCATCGGCCTTCTCGATCGGGGTTTCCCGCAGCGGGCAGGACACGGCCATGGGCGCAGCCTGGGCCATCGGCTGGTAACGAATGTCAGCAGCGAAAAGGAGGTGATCGTGTCTCGGCAAGGGCCCTTCGGGGCCCTTGTTCGTTGCCAAGTGCTTACATGAATGCCTATAGGCGTCTCGAACCCTTCGCAGCAGGCTTGCCAACTCAAGATTCTGATCTATTCGTGAGTGGGTCGTTTTACTCACGGAGAGACCATGCCCCACCGCCACAACCTCGGACGCAGCGAGAAGTATCACGCACTGCCCCGCACCCTTTACGCCCTGCTGTTCGACGACGGGGGCTGCTACATCGGCCAAAGCTCGAACCCGCAGCAGCGGGAGAAGCAGCACCGCTCCCCCAAAGGCGGCTGGCACCGTCCCTTCCGGTTCCATGCGCTGGAGGTGGTGACCGCCACCAGGGCGGAAGCCGAAGCGTATGAGCAGGCGTGGCGGGTGAAGGCCTCCCGGGAGGGGTGGCGCATCTACGCTAAGCCGCCAGGGATTGTGGTCAACCCCCACCGTCGGGCAACGCCCCACGTGCGATGGCTGGCCCATCAGCGGCGGTGGCAGCTGGGAACACCGGTGAAAGCCCCTTCCGAATGCGTGGGGTGGTGGCCGTGGGTAGTGGCGGGGACCAGTGTCTTATTGCTGGCCCGCTGCATCACTGGGTAAACGTAGACGCCATTCCCCCGTTGACAAGTTGAACGACTCTTGCCTCAGAATGGGCTTTCAAACAAAGCACCTAAAAAAATGAAGACCACCCCCAACGTTTACATCATCGAATCCCTTTATCCGAATGATGAGGGCAATGGCCGGTTTGAGGGTGTCTTCTTAGCTCAGATTCTTCGTCTCCACGGGAAGGAGACCAAGTATTCGTATGTCCGCACTCGAAAGGAGTTCAAGGCAGCAGTTCGAGATTTCAGGGCCTCAGGATACAGATACCTGCACATCTCTGCTCATGGGGACAAGAACGGCATCGACACGACCAATCAAGAAGGAGTCACCTATCAGCGACTGGCTGAACTTCTGTCTGGCATCCCAAAGAACTGCCGCCTATTCATGTCCTCATGCGAAGTAGTTCATGAAGAATCCGCTGAGGCATTGGTTACCGAGGGCAGATTCCGCTCGCTTCTTGGCCCGCGAAATCGTATCAAGTTTCACGACAGCGCAGCGACATGGGCCGCCATCTACCACCTCATCTTCAAAGCGAAATCAACATCCATGGCGGACTCAAGGATTTCTACCATCATGAAATCCATCATTGAACTCTATGCGGTCAATTTCGCTTTCTTCACAGAGACTGATGACGGGGAAATCGAAGACCGACTGGCAATGGACTAACCATTCAATGGTTGTGCACTGCGCCCCGATGCTTTTCTACCGGCACCTGGGTTTGCGATTTCAATCCTGCCAACAACTCTTCCACGTCCTGGACCAGGTTATGCACCGGGACGGCCTGCCTCTTGGACAGTCCGACGCTCAGCGCCATTTCTTTGTGCCGTTCGGTTCCCAGCCGTTCGGCCAAGCGATCCATCACGTTGTCCGTCGTATACATGCGGTAGCTGCCTTTGGTGAGGCGGGTGAACGCCACCAAGGCAGACTGCTGGTCGAGCATGCCCATGTTCGTGGCCAGGTGGTAAACCTCGGATTTCCCCTGCCCCTGCGCCTTGTGAACGGTCATGGCATACCGGTGGGCCAAGGCGTTGTGCTCGCTGGTGTTGAACTTCAGGATGCGCCCGTCCTCTTTCGGGTTCGAAGAGTCGATGCGCACCACCAGGTCGTAGCCACCGGATTTGTCCTTCCGAATGCTCTCCACCGTGCCCTCGGTGCCGTTGATGACGCCCAAGTCGTTGTTGGTCGCCGTGAACATCACACGGTCGCGGCGTGAGAGCGTCAGGTCCTCCCACTGCCCTTTCACGATCGAGCGGAAGGTGAACTCCTCTTTGTCCAGCACGCCTTGCTCCTGGAGCCCCTTTCGGATTCCTGTGGTGAGCGCCTTGACTTCAGAGCGCGTGTGGGCCAAGACCAGCTTCTCGTCCATGGGCGTCTTGTCTTTCAAGTAATCGTCCACCAACGCTTTGATGGCCTGCTTGTCCGTGCCGAAGTCGTCGATGCAGTCGCGTTGCTTGAGGTTGTTCAGGATTTCTTCGCCCATATGGAATGTGCCTTGGCGGCTGCGGTGCCCGCGTCGCATGTTCTTGACCTTTCCCTCGGCGTCCCGCTCGTAGAAGCTGTTGGCGGTGGTCAGGTCATCAGCGTTCTTCTGCCGGCGGATTTCGGTCAGTTTCTTGTCCCCCAAGGCCATCTTCGCGAGCTCAAAGCCGTTGCCCGCAGCGATGGGCTGAAGCTGGTCACTGTCTCCCTGCATGACAAGCTTGGCGCCCACCCCCTGGCAGTAGGTCATGAGTTTCAAGGTGTCATCGGTGGCCACCATGCCGGCTTCATCGAGCACCACCACGTCCTTCTTCGTCAGAGCAACCTTGCCCTGCCGGATCTGGGAAAAGAACTTTGCAACAGACATGCAGGGCATCCCGGACTCTTCTTCCAGCTTGGCCGCGGCTTTACCCGACACGGCCAAGCCCATCAACTGCTTTCCTTCGGCTTCGAAGCACTGCTTGTAGACCTCGGCCACGGTGGTCTTGCCGGTGCCGGCCAACCCCGACATGACCCCCACACCGGCCGTGCCGTAAGTGAGGTGACCGATGGCGGCTTTCTGCTCCTCTGTGAGGGTGAACCCCTTTCGCTTTTCGTAAGCGGCGATCTCCCGATCCACGGTGGAGCGGAAAAGCTTCAGGTCCGTCTCGCTCTCTCGCTCCTTCGAGCGGCGGATGATCTCGGCCTCCAATTCGACCATCCAGGTGGCGGAAAAACGGTCCTCACTGTGCCTTCGTGCCAGCCTAGCGCCACGGTCCTCTTTGTGGAGGTATTCGGGTTTCACGCGCACCAGATCGTCCTGCTCGGTGAACTCTTTCACCATTTGGAGAACCTCTTCCGAGTTCTTTTGCCCGGCGAACTCCATCCCCAACTCCCGGACCAGGTTATGCTCGCAGAACATCGCCTCGTTCTCGTGCATGCGCTTCAAAACCTCGTCAAACGTATGCGGGTCCAGGTGCTGGCCTTTCGTCTGCTTGAGCGACTGGGTGGTGGGAACCAGCTCCGGGTGCTCTTTAGCGATGTTGGACAAGGTTTGCTGCCAGTCCTTGACCACCTGCTCGAAGGGCGGTTCTTCCTTCTTCTTGCGGGTGGCCTTGCAGGCCTCGTCGTGGCTGGCGTTGGGGTGTTCTTTGACGTAGTCCAGGATTTCCTGGCGGCGGGTCTTCATCTTAAGCACCAGCTCCCGGTCGATTCCGGCAATCGTGGTGAGGATCTGGCCCGTCTCGTGCCCCATCACGTCCACCTCGCGCTCCCGCTGAATCCCATAGCCCAGCGCTTTCATCGCGGCGTAGAGCTCGGCTTTGTAAAGGTGATCCGCAGCGCGGGTGTGACGATAGATCTCAATTGCGTCGTAGGTGCCCCACCGACCGTCCTCGCCCCTCGAAACCCCGAACACAAGATGATGGGTGTGCAGGTCGGATTCCACGTTCCGGTTGCTGACGTGGTCGGCGGCTGCCCAAACCAATCCCGCCGTGCCTATAACGTCTACGCCCGCTTCTCCGCGCCGGGTCTCTACCTTGCTCTCGATGTAGCGCATCGCGACGGCGCAGGCCTGGCGGTGGGCCTCCAGGATGGCCAGCTTCTCGCGATCATCCGCCAGCGCGAACGCCACGCTCACGTCCCCGGGGGCGGAAATGGTCAGATCGAACCCCACCCGATGGCCCCCCTCCCACTTCTCCATCGGCTTGCCGTCGTCGTCCAACCGCACGTTTCCCCAGCGATCCGTTTTGATAACCAATTGGGGCTCCTTGCCCGCGTTTTTGCACAACGGCCTTCCGGTGGGAGAAAAGCCCTTGCCAAGCTTTTCCATCACCTCACGGGTGACCGGCTGCCCTTCCAGGCCGAGTTCGGCGGCGAGCTTGCCGCCCCAGTTGAGCGTCTGCCGCGGATCGGGACCGCTGCCGGCGTAATAGGCCACGGCGCTGTCGATGGTCAGGCGCTCGGTGGCCAGCATGTAGTCGAACATGTTGCCACTGTGCGAGTTTTGGCCCTTGGCATTGATGGGCGTGCGATTGATCATGGGGCTCCCCTAAAGAACGTTGACTGTTCCAAGGTCCCAGAAAACGGAGAGTTGGCAAGGCCGCTCACCGCTGGAAAAGCGCGTCGATTTCCTCCGGTGTCATGGTCAATACCCGCTGCACCGCATCGATGCCTTCGGCGGTGGTTGGGAAGGCGGACGCGCCAGCGCTTGCAGGGGACGCGGCCGGTGATGGCCCTTCACCCTCGACCACCGGGCCAGCTGGCTTGGTGGTCCACGCAGCGGCCACCTGCCCCTCGCGAACCGTTGGGTGGCTCTTCCCGGGCCATGTCAGCAACAGCACGTCCCCACCCATCTGCACGATCGCCTCGATGCCCCACGTCTCGGGACCGTAGCGCTTGCCTTTTCGGAAACCCAGCCGATCGGTGAGCTCACCGCTGGAAACCAACGCGCGGCTTTCTTCGTGGACTTGGGCTTTGTCCTCGTGCCCACGCCAGGCGATTTTTCGCTTGCCGAGCTGGCTGGCCAGCTTGTCCCGGGTCGCCCCCATTTGCACTTGGCACACCACGTGGGTCCCCACCAGCGACGAGAAGGCCTGGGCGGTCTTGTCCCCATAGACCAACTCAATCTGGGAGTGATCCTGGACCGCCATGATGGCCACCACTCCTTTGCTGCGTCCCAACGCCAGCAAGGGATCGATGTTCAAGCGCCCGGCGCTGGTCAGCTCGTCGAACACGAAGTAGAGCCCACGCCCGCCCTCGTTGTCCGGCAAGCCTGGCCCAATGAGATCCGGCACGGCCACGTTGATCATGGCGGCGATGTAGGCCTTCGTCAGGGTTGGGTCCGGTCCGGATTGAACGATGACCTGCTTGCGCCCGTTGTAGTCGTCCCGTATCCACTCGGTCATCGAGAAACGGCGCTTGCCAACCTTGGGCCATGCGATGGCCAGATCGTCGATAAGGCGGGTGAAGCCCCCCAAGGAAGACAGCACGCTGGACGTGGTCTGGCTTTCCGGGTCACGCACCAGTGCGGCGCCGCGGGGGTAATGCGGGCGCATGCCTGCGGCCATCTCCGCGGCCGGACGGCGCACCACGGCCGCCAGATCGCGCCACCCCCACTGGCCAGGCCGGGTGTTTTGGAGCTCGCGCACGCACCCAATTAACAAGTCCTGGGCGGCCATGCTCCAGAACTTTGCGTTGCCGTCGCCCTCCGGGATGATCGAGGCAGCGAACGCCGCCGCTTGGGTCGGGGTCCGCACGTCGGCGGCGACGTCCCACACGTGGGAGCGCGCATCGAAGGGCGACACGATGATGGGCCTTTTGAAAATCGACGTGAAATCACCCTTGATGTCGTAAAGGAACAGCTTTGCGTCCCTCTTTCGCGTCAGTTGTTCCAGGATGTGCTTGAGGATGACGCTCTTGCCCGAACCCACCGAGCCGGTGATCAGGACGTGGCGCGCCCAATGCTTTTTAGACAGCAACAGATCGGGGTGGAGGGACAGGGCGAAGGGATCCGCCTCGGCTTCCTTGGGTGTCATCAAGCGGTGCCGGGCTTCGTCCACGGCCTCTTTTCCTTCCAGCAACCGCGGTCCGGACAGGTGCCAGGTGTTGCTCACCGGCTCGGTCGCCTTGAGGAACACCCGCAGACCGAGGCCCGCCGCCAGCAGAAGCGACACCCCGATCCGGGACCATGTCGCCACTGGGTGGTGGTAGGACACCAGTTCGATGAACTCCCGTGCCGGAGCACGTGCCGAGATGCCAGCGGTCAGGAAGTGAAAAGCGGTCACCAGACCACCTTTCAAAGCATCGGCGAAGCGGATGAGCGAGCCATCGGGATTCGGCAAGAGCCAGGCAACGCCCATGCTCCCCACGTAGGCCAAGCCAAAAACGAATGCACCGGCAAGAACGGCGCGGTGCCAGTATCGGACCGGCTGGGAAGGCGCAACGCTGCCGGGCACGTCACCCAGCGCGTCAAAGGGCTTGGGTTTGCTCATGTCGGTGCATGCGCGTTGGGGTCCGCCCTCGCCACCCTGGCTGCTCAGGATTGGCGCCGTGGGCCATCAAGTGGAGGCAGGCCCGGGCGTGCTTGTGAAGGGCGGCAAGGTGGAGCGGTGCCCACCCGTGGCCGTTGAGGGCCGCCACATCAGCACCGGCTTGGACCAGCGGGGTGACCAGCAAGGCGCGACCAAACCGGGCCGCATGATGCAGTGGCGTGTTGCCGCTGGCATCGGGCAGCCGGGCGTCCGCGCCCATGCCGATGCAGGCCAGCAGTGCTGCTTCGTGGCCCGCCCGGGACGCCCCCACGAGCCAGCCCTGCCATGGTGCGTTCTCCCGCAACCGGTTTGCATCGGACTGCCGTGCCCGCGCTTCCTCCACCGCCATCGCCATGCCTTGGAAGAGCGAGACGTGCTCTGCCATGGACAACCCAGCCACCCTCTCTGCCAAGGTGCTGTAAACCATCGGCTCGTCACGGTCTGCCAAGCGCCTCTCGTAAGCACGCACCAGGTTCTGGGTGGACGCCCGCGTGGGCGCGTCGAACCCAAGCCTATGCAAGCCCCAGCGCAGGTCCACTTGGGGCACATCATCGTGCTTCCGCTGGCGGACCTGCCAGACCAGATCGCCCAACCGACCCTCGACAGGGGCAACGCTCAGGGCGTGGGCACGCGCCAACACTTGCGAATCGTGAAGGCCTTTGGACGCATCGGCTTCGCGCGCGAGCGCGCCCGTCAAGGCCTCCGCTCGCTGGAGGCCCAGGGGACGCAAGAGGCGCAACAGGGATTCTTGGGTGTCCATCCCCATGGTTGTAGCGTTGAATCGCTGGCCGTCAAGCCAACACGCAGAAATGGTGGGTCAGGCAGGACTTGAACCTGCAGGGGAGTGAACCAGCAGTTTTACAGACTGCCCCGGCTTCGTTACCGGACTACTGACCCGAACGCTAAACGCTGTCGGGTGGGCCAAAGACGATCCAACCCAACATGTAGAAAATCAGCGCGGGGTAGAACCAGAAATCAAACCCATCCCAGTCAAACCGGCGCCAACGCTTCCTGCACCTTGCACGCAGCTTGAGCCAGCGCCGGCTGCTCACCGGAAGGAAGTCTGGACCACTACCCCGATGGTCACAAAGCCCGCCACCGCCATGGCCACCACTTTGAGCAGAACCGGAACGGCCGGGGGGTAGACGAGAACAGCCGCTGCGAAGGCCGCGGTCAGCAGGAACAAGCTGGTCAGCAGTGGAACCGCGTTTTCGAAAGCGAAGTCTTTGAGGGCATTGAACAACGTGGACATGGTGGCTCTCCTTTTGGCTTTATGAGTAGGTCTACCTACTCTTTACAAAACCAGTAAAGCACCATCAAACTGGACGTCAAGACGCAAAAATGCCCGATTCTGCGCAGAACCGGGCAGATTTGAACATCGATGAAAAATTACTGTCGGAAGACGTTCGGTTGGGCCTGCTTCTGGTGCTTCTCCCAATCGTAATTGGCAGCGTAGTCCTTCATGAAAGCCGCCTCCTTCAACGAACTGCGGGCGTAATCGGCGTATCCCAGGCGCCCAGGTCCGTTCTCCATCCGCTGCTCACGGGTCAACATGGGAGGGGTCTCCTCCCGCTGGGCCCCGCGTTGCTGCCGCCACTGCGCAACGGTCGCATGAACCACCTGCTCGTGCTTGTCGTCCGGCTTTGCATCACGAACGGCTTTGTCGGCCTCCTGGATCTTTGCCTGGAGCGCGGCGATCTGATCGGGCGAGGCCTTCTCTGCCCAATCCAGAACGCGCTGTCGGCGTTGCTCGATGGCGTCTTGGTCTTGGGCCACGTTCTGCTCGAAGTCGGCCCGGGCCGCGCTGTCCTTCTGGGGCGGTGGGCGATCGACCAGAAGCCGCTCGTTGCGCTGCGCCTGGAGTGCTCGCAGCTCGGTCATTTCTTCGATGGGTTGGGAGAGGGTGTTGCTCATGTTTGTTTCCTCCGCTGGGGTGAATAGGCTCATCGTTGATCAATCCGCAGGTTTGGCAAGGGGGCAAACCCCCTCGCCTATCCGCATCAATCCGCGTCGGGCAGCAGCTCCGCCAGGTCGAAGCGCTTGATGCCGGCACGGCTCAGCGCCACGATGGCGTGACCGCGGGGCTCAAGAAGAGCGGAGTATTCTTCCTGCAGGAAGAGCGGCTGCACCTCGCGCTTGCCCCCGGTGGGCATGTCGATGTCGCGCGCGATCTCGTCTTGGCCCAGCGTGTCCTCCGATCCAATCCGCCAGCGGCGACCCGTCACGGCGTCGATGCGCGAAGCCGTCAACCGCCCGGCCCCTTCCATTCGCATCTTGTCGTAGGCGGACGCGTAGGCATGATCCGGGTCGTTGAGCACGGAGTGGCGCCAATTGTTCATGCCGCCTTGGTAGTCGATGCCCCGGGTGCGCTGTTTGAACGTGGTCAACGTTGCCTGTCCGAACCGCTTTTCCAGGTATTCGTGGGTGTTGTGCGAGCACTTCAGCGCGATCACCGATTGCATCGTGTTGGCCATCAGCTCCGCCTCGTTGACTGATCCAAAGGCGTTGACCAAGCTTTCAAACCCTTGCGTTGCAAGCACGGGCATCAACCCCAGCGAGCGCGAAACGGAGAACAGGTTGATGTCATCGGCCGTCAACAACAGGTGGGCCTCGTCCATCATCAACATCACCTCGGTTTGCCCAGGCAACGCTTCGCGCCACTTGTCGCCGAATGCACCACGCGCCTTGATTCCGTTCATGACCCGCTGTTTGAGCAGGCGCATCATCATTTCACCCGCTTCACCGAATTGGGTGGGGGGCAAGAAGAGGCCTACCATGGCTCCATAGAGTGCGTCGGACACGTCCACCTCGCCCGTCTCAATCGAATGCCAAGGCATGTCCGTCTTGCTGTCCCGCAGCTTTTCGCCCCGCAAGAGCTTCTCCAGCAGCCCTCGTGAGTTGAGCGTGAACGATTGTCTCTGTTCCGGATGCATCGCGGGAATCTCCTGGAACGCCCATTCCAGCGAGCTCTGCAGCTGAGACATGGGACGGAAGAGGTCTGGATGGATGGTTTCGGGAGCGTTGTCCTGACGAAGGCGGTGCTGCTGCAGGTAAGCCGCATAGGCCAGCCGCCCCTCTTCTTCATGGCTCGTGTCCGCCTCTTCCAGGCCCAAGTATTTCACCACCTCCATCAGCTTTGCATTGGCACGAGGCGCGGGGCTGGCGGGAATCACGCGTTCCACAATGGACAACAACTTGATGTGGTGGAATGGCGTGTAATGCCATTGCCTGTCGTCGCTCACCGGGATTCGATGGATGGCGATCTGCTCGGCGATCCGCTCGATCAACGCCTCAGTCTCGGCCACGTCCTCGCCCAGCTTTCGCTGTTTGACCAGCTCAAGCTCCGCGTTCATCTGTGCACGCTCCAACCCTTCCAGCTTGGCCGAGCACCAGGACCTGTAAGCCATCTCGTGATCCACGAGCGCACGAAGGATGATGCCCGTGTGGTAGAGAAACGCATCGCCACCATCCGTCCAAAGCTTGGATTTCTCGTCCACGCGCCCACCGGATGCGCCGCGCAATGCCCGCACGATCTGATCCGGCGCCAACCCTTCATAGGGCCCCACGCGCATTCCTGGCTTGACGACGATGTCGAACAATCCTTCCAGATCCGCGATGATTGCTCCGTCTTTACCGTCGGCAATGAGAGCACCGCCGGCCAGCTTCTGCCGCGTCAAACGCTCCCTTACATCGCCTTGTTCCGACGCCACACACGCCATTGCCAAGGCGGCTTTACGGAACCGACGAGCGATGGGTCGCAACGCGGCATAGGATTTGCCCGAACCGATGGCCCCGAACACGAGCAGGCCCTGCTGGCAATCGCGCCATGAGAACATCATCACGGTGCCCAAGTCGGGCGAGTAGCCATAACCTTTGTCGGACAGATGCCCCGTGGCGCGCCCGATGGTGATCAGCGGGGTCTTGTCCCGCAGGGCCGCCTCGGCTTGCTGTTCACGTGCCTTGACGTGTGAGTTGATCAACGCCCCTTGGGTGGCCAGGTTGTTGTCGTTGTTCTGCAGGTAGAGCCGGGCGGCGTTTTGGACAAAGTTGCCTTCGGCGTATTGCATCGCATACATGCAGGCCAACACGTAAGGTGCCGCCTCGCCCAAGCCAAACGGCAGGACCTTGGCGACAACCAAGGCGGCAAAGATGAGGCCCACCCACTGCATCGCTTGAATGAAGCGCGCGGCTGTCCCGCCAATGACGCCCCGGTGCGGGTGCGAGGCCGCCGCCACAAAGCAAACCACAAACAGGACGCCGACCAAGCCAAAGGCCCACCACAGGTAGGTCTTGGCCATCTGGGCATACACAGCCATGCCGCCGGCTTGCATTGCCACCTCGGTGCCGCCCTTGCTGTCGCCGACCATGAACTGAAGCGCCATCGGAACCCATTGCAGCAGCACCAGGGCTTTCAGGGCCTCCTTCATGCCCTCGCCTTGCTTGAGGGCGATGAAGTATGGAATGGTCAGCAGCAGAGCGGCCCAGCCGGCCCAACCGATGAGGCTCACCAGGAAGGTTGCCAGAACGCCGATCACGGGGAAGGCCAGATACATCAAGGGAGTGGCCAGGCTGTCGCCGCCCTGCCCCATGTCGTTGCCCTGCAAGAAGCCCTCGGCACGCCGCCCACGCTTCGTCGTGATGATCCGCGATTGGGTGTCACGCAAATCCTCCGGAACCTTCGGCCACCACTCCTGGAACTCGTCCTCGCTGCGTCCTTCGGGCACCTTGAACACCTGGGCGTTCTCGTCCCAGACCGCGCCGCATTCCTTCGCGAAATCCCGATCAGCCTCCGGCACATCGAGCTCTCGGCTGCGAACGCGATCGGTCACGTCAAAGCGACCCACGAGGTTTTCATACTCCTCGTGGGACTGGACGATGATTTCTTCTTTCACGCCCGAAGGCTCGCCGCTCTTCCGTCGGAACTTGCGGCCCAAGCCACTCGTCCAGTCAAGCACGTTGAACAAACTGATTGCTTCCATCTCTGTTTCCCTCCCCTGTCAAATCAACGAAGCCAATGCGCCAAGACGGCAAGCACCAAGCAAAGCGGCGCGCACGCCAGGAAGCCCGCCTTGGCCACCCAGCGCTCTGCGACCTGCTCAACCTTGCTCGCGTAGAGCCGATCCTTGGTCCACGCCTCATACGCGGCGTCGTCTCTGACCGGAGGCCTGCGATCGGCGCGCAAGTAGTAGAAAGTGCGGCGGACGCCTTCGCTCAGGTGGCCCATGCCAAACGATTCAGGGCTGCCGAGGAACAAGCGCCCGTGCAGGTTCAGCCACTTTGAGCCGAAGTGAAGTTTTCCGGGTTCCCGGTATTGCGTGAACAGCCACTTGAACATGTCGCCCCCTTATTCGTGAGTAGGTCACTTCTTTCTAGATCGAATCCGCGGATGCGCAAGGGGGATCAGTCGATCCCCGACTTCTTCGCCCAAGCGTCCAGGTCTGCGTTGGCTTTTTGCTGCCAGTCATTCCTTGGCTCGGCGGCGGGTGCGGGGGCCGTCCTCGGCAATGGGGCGGTCGCACGTTTCGGCGAAGGCTTGGGCTGGGACGCAATCAGCGCTGTCGTCGTTACCGGGGGAGCGTCGACCGGCTCTGGCTTCTCGATCGCAGGTTCTGGCTCGGCCTGCTCTGGAAGCACTGCTGGAACGGGCGGGACCACGGGGTCCTCCACCACCTTGGGCAGCTGCTCGGGAACGGCTGGAGTGGCAACCGGCATCAAGGGAGGCGGTGTGCTCGGAGGCACCTGGTTGTTCTTCCCAAGCAAGAAGTAGATCGCCCCCGCGGCCAATACCACCGCCACCACACCGGCCAAGACCCAAGGCAAACGAGAGCGGGGGCTGGGTTGGATTGGAGTTACTGGCTGCTCTGGTGACGCGGCCTCCGGGGGCCGGTTGGACCCTTCAAGCACCGCGGGAACGGACAGGACTTCCACTGCGTCCTGCTGAGACAGATTGACCAAGGCTGCCGTATCTTCATTGCTCAACGCCTTGGCGTCCACCGATGGGCCACCCAATCCATCTGCAACCTGTGCGCCAGGCTCTCCAAATTCATCAACCAGTTCCCAAACGGTGCACATTCCCTTATCACCCGCTCCTACGAGAACCGGTGCAGCTGCATCGGACGTCAGTTGCCTGACCAACATTTCCTGCTCCACGGTGAGCGGAGCGTCTTGAGGCTTCTCTTCGACACCACGATGTTCCTGGGCTTCTCGGGTGCGCTTTGCGTCCAGTTGCGCCTTGGCTTGCTTCGCCTTCTCTGCAGCGGCAACAAAGCCCTTCTGGGTCAACTCGGCAGTGCGCTTGCTGATCACCCCGGCCCAGTGACCGGCAGCTTTCAGGTTTTCTTTCACGCCATCGGAAACCAGCCGCTCTTCCTGCGTGGGCGAAGCGGTTGGGGTTGCCTTGGCACGCTCAAGCAGTTCCTTGCGCTTGCGCTGAAGGATTCTTTGGTTCTTTTCTTCTGGGGTCATGTGGGCTCCTCGGAAGGGGGAAGGAAGCCCGAGCATCGATCGACACCCGGGCACTGAGATCACCGGACGTCAGGCACCGGGGTAACGACGATCACGGGCTCACCGCTGCCGCAGCGGTCGTCCACCGTGACCTTGGACAGCGCGCCACGCTTGGCCAGCTCAACGATGGGCACCTGGCAGGCGGCCTTGTCGGCGCCTTTGAACACCACCGTCAACCCGTTGCTGGACTTGTTCAACAGACCCGCGAACTTGTCGAGGAAGGCCCGAGTTTCGCTGTCCAACCGCTTCATGTCGGTGGGGTTGTAGTTCAAGCGCAACGAATCCAGGACGGCTTCCTGCTTGCCATCCACGGTTTCGGTCTTGGTGACCACTTCGGCCTTCATGCCAGCCGCACGGGCGGCGTCGGCGGCCTGCTCGGCGTGCTCCCGCTGCTGCTTCACGTAGGACGCCGAAGCCCCCACTGCAGCACCGGCGGCGCAAGCGCCCAGGGCCTTGTCTTTCTTGCCCGTGAGCAAGGCGATGGCTCCGCCGGCCACGCAGCCGATGCCACCGGCTTTGAACAGACGCTTCTTGTCGGCATTGGGCTTGCCATCGTCCTCCGCGGCATGGACCGCATCAGGGGCGGCTTGGGCGGAAACCTGAAGCGGCAAGAACGCCGCCAGGCAGAGAGTGAGAGGAACGGAAAAACGTTTCATGGGATGGATCTCCTGCTGTGGGGGAAAATTAGGTGCGTGGAGCAGTCATGGGTCCGGTTGCGGGCACCTTGGCCGCACCAGAACCTTTTGGAGAGGGTTGCGAGAGGGCCGCCGTCACGACCTTGCGAAGCGCTTTTTCGTAGCGCTGAATGGCGCTGTCCTGCTCCGCCTTCGTTTCGTCTCGCAACCGCCGCAGGTCTTCTTGGAGCGCACTCCGGAACAGCGCGTTCTCTTCCCGCAGATCGTCAATGAGGCGCTCCAGCTGAGCGTTGGCGTTCTCCAGCACGCTCACCACGGACGTGGCGGTGTTGTGTCGCTCCAGCGCCTCTCGCATGTAAGCGCTGAACCCACTGCCCGATTCACGAGCAAGCCGCTGAGCAAGTTTCAGTTGCCCGCGGTCGAGGTTTACGTTGTGACGAACGAACGCCATTGGTTGAGTAACTCCGTTTCGGGATTACTCCACCGATACCGCGAATCTCGGAGTTGGCAAGGCCCCACCGCAGGAGCCTGAAAAACAAAGGCCAAACGAGCTAACAAGCACCGACACTGTCTCCATTCGCTGGAGACACGGTCAGGCCTTGATTGGATTGGGATTTCGGCAGACGTGACGCCGATTCTTGGGCGAAAAACGCACTCCCACTTCAGTGCGTCATGTGTATGACGACTCTGGGGAACCGTCCGGGCTCCTGCTTCTCTGCCCCTGCCGACACTGCTTCCACCCACGCTGGGCTCTCGCAGTTGCTTCTCGGCGGCCCCTTGCGTGTTGCCCCAGGTGCGCTATTGGTGGTCTACGCCCCCTCGCCACACAGGACCACCGCCCACGCCATGCCCTCGCAACGCTCCCGCTCTTCCACCCCTCACGTCCACCGATGCCCCACCCCGGGAACCCGTGCAAAGTTTTTCAGCCCACCGTTTCGCATTGCCCCGGATCCCCAGGACAGGTTGCCCTCGCCCACCCGCAGCACCGCCCCAAGAAACCCAAATCACATTGGTTTTAGTCAAACGTGTGCAGTGCCCTTGGATACACCCACAGCGCGTTTCCCGAATCACAAGTGGGGAGCCAAAGAACCCCTGGAAGGAAGCCGCAAATCCCTCGCACCAATTCGTTTTAGTCAAACGAGGGTGCGCGCCATGGCCTCCATTCACCGCCATTGGCCATCAACGATCCGCCTGCTGTCGTTTCAGGAGTGCTCTCATGAACACCGCTGACCTGGACGCGTTTGCCCGTCGCGTGCTGGCCTTCCATGCCGTCCGTGCGCCTGCCATCCCACGCTGGGCGCTGGACGTGGCCCGCCGTTCCGAAAGCCCTGTGTGCGCTTTCTGCACCGCCCCCTTGGACTTGGACCGTCGCCACTCGTGGGGGCTCTCACCGCTCGTTCCGTCAAGCCTAGCCGGCCCAAGGGACACCGAGAACCTGCGCATGGCTTGCAAGCGCTGCATCACCGAGCGGGGCAGCCGTGACCTGTTGGCCTGGCCCGAGTTGAGCCAGCGGCTGCCACCAGAACCGCTGGACGCCCTGCTGGCCGACCGGCTGTTTGTCCTGCAGCGCTCCGACAACCACCTGGTCGAGGTGGGGCGCTTTGCCAAGCCAGCCAGCGTCCTTGCCCAGCTCCAAGAGCGCTGGATGCACCCCCGGTTCGTCGTTCACGTCCAGAGGCATTCGGACGGCTGGGTGCTGGGGTGGCCACTGGCCCACCGTGCCGATCTGACGCGAAACGACTTGGCCGCGCTCTTGCGCAACATGCACCAGGGCCAACGGCTGGAACATCCCGACGTGGTGGCCTTCGGGTTAACCGAGGATGTTTTTCAATCGGCGGTGTGGCAACTGATCGCCCTCCACGCCTTGGTCATCCCCCTGGCCCAAGGGGAAGCGCCCCCTCCCGATCGAACGTTTGAGAATCGGTGGATGGCCCGGTATCCAAGCCTGAGCCAGATCCGCCGGCGGCGACAGGGCGCTCACGAAACACCGTGGCCTAGCCAAGGCAAAGACCATGCCCGGACTTACAGCGACAAGCCCAACGCGGTTCGCATGCGGACACAGCGCCAAGCCACTCGTCAGGAGGAAACCAAGGCACAGTGGCTCAATGCCCGGCGCCGTTTAGCGAAACGGGACGCTGGGGTCGCCAGTGGCACGTTGCGGGCATGGCTGCCTGGGGAACGGGCCGCGCTGCAGGCCGACGTGGACGATCTGGCAGCGGCGTGGTTGAAAGCCCGCAAGCGCCAGTCGAAAGGGCGCCCGGACACCAGGGATCCCTTACCATTGAGGCAAGCTCAGACAATCAATTGACCGACATGGACGAAAAAGATCAGGACAAGGAAAGCGACGGTAAGGCTAACCGGAGCCCGCCGAAGCCTCAGCGGCGAAAGAAGAAGTGGAAGGAGCAATTCAACAAGCCTTTCAGCAGCCTGTTCACCATTCGCGATAACGAAGATGGAAACCCGCCGGAGCTAGAGGAATACCTGGTTCGTCAACACCTGCAAAAAGGGCTGAGCCACCTCCGGATGAGCAGCCGTGATGTTAGGTCAGCGCTGAAGATCTTGAGCTTGGGCGAGCTGAACCAACTTTGGAGCATGCGCGAAAAGAAACTCAAGTATGTGGAGGACGCCGCACTTCTGTTGGCGCACATCCGGCACCGGTCCGGGATTGACCTTCAGTTGCGCCCGGCATCAGAGCTTTTCAGTCACGATGTGATCCAAGCCCTCCAGGGCGTCCTTGAGGAGAGCGGGCGATTAAGGGTGGAAAAGCCACTGCCCCCCGCTCCTGATGCTGCCGCAGCAGAGGGGAAGCGAATGGAGCAGGTCCTCCGGGTGATCCGAGAGGGCCAGGCTGAGTTTCGCAAGCGCCTAGTCGCTCACTACGGAGCGGTGTGCATGGTCACCGGGACCGCCCTGGCCAGCGTCATCGACGCCGCTCACATCGTCCCTTACAACGGAGCTTCCACCAACGCTCTGAACAACGGCCTATTGCTACGAAAGGACATCCACGCGCTGTTCGATGCAGGCCTGTTGACCATCGGGCCGGACCTGGTCGTTTACGTCAGCGCGGGGGTGGACGATCCGTTCTACCGTTCGTTGGACGGAAAGGAGCTCACGCTGGACGCCCCAGCCAAGATGTCCAAGGAGGCGTTGCGAAGGAGGGTGACTGAACAGGAGTCATCCAAGTTGAGCAACACGCCCCTGCCGATGTGAGCGCCGGACTGGCCCCAGCTGTCTCAAGAGCTCATCAAATTCCCAAGATTTCTAACCACCTTCCCCGCTTCTCACTTCTAGGCTGACCGCTCACCCCGATCTCTTGGAAGGACAACACGATGAGCAACAGCAAGAAGACCCCAATGACCCATGCTGCCCAGCGACGTATCCAAAGCGCGGTGGATCGCCAACCCAGCCCCTCCCCTCAACAACGGGCGTTCAAGGCCAAAGCAGCCTCGGTGGTTGCAAAGCGGAACGGCAAGTGAGCCATGGCGGCTCCGCCTCGAAGTGAGGGGAGCCGCTTCATCTTTTGCCTGTCGAAAACTGGGACCAGTAGGGCTGGACCCATGGGGTCTTCACCCGCCCCTGGTTGCACAGAGCGTTCCACCACTGGAAGTAGCGCTCGCCGGCCAGCTTAACCGCCTCCGCCCCCTGCTCTTCCACCCTCCCCCACACTTGGGCGGCGACATAGAGACGTCGCATGGTCCATGACACGTCTTTCCCCGAAACGTGTCCGACGTGCGCGATCACCGATGCCACGTCCTCTTCTCGAAGCGCTTTGGTTCCATTGCGCCAACGCACCACCCAGGACTGGCCACCGGATTCGGGCGGGCCGCCCATGAGCACGTCCTCAATCTCACGGACCTTCGGCAAGCTCTCCGGCAGGTCACGCCCGGCCGCGGCTGTAGCCAAGGCAAAATAGATGTCCAACAGTCGGTGCTGAACCCGCTTTCTCACCCCACTTCTGGGCGCATCAATCAAAAGTGCCACCAAGCTGTTGATCTCACCCGCGTTGGCCATCAGAGGAGTGGTGAGGTCGTGATCCATCTGAGCCAGCAGCAGAAGCAACGCATCCAAGCCTGGATCCAGCCGGCTATCCGGCTGCATAACACCCGCGGGTAGTCCAACCACTTCTGCTGCCGCTTTGACCACCGCCGCTGACAGACTGTCCCTGGACAACCGCCCATGCAGGACGTCGGCGGAAACCTGGTCGAATGCAACCGCCAGTGCTTCCAGCCTATCTCCGCCTGCGATACCAAGCGTGTGGTGGAAGAAGTTACACGGGGGGAGCGTTGGATGTTCGGACAGAGCGCGTGCACCTCGCTCCATCGCACGGGCTTGGCGCTCCGCACACTCCGGCATCAGCTCAGCATGGCTTTGCCGGGCGTAAGCAACCAGGCCATCGCAGACCTGCTGACGCTTCTTAGGCCTGCGTGGAATCCCAGCCTCCCAAGTCTTGGCGGAGACCTTAAAAATCTTGAGCAACCGATCGGAAAGCGTGCGCTTGTCTGCCCAGATTCCCATCGAGTGAAGCAACCAACCGGTCAACGGCTGTGCCGTCATGCTTGGGACACGCCAAGTCGTGGCCCAGATCGCGTTTTCTTGATCAGCGGTCAGAGGGCAAAGTGCCACGCTCAGTAAATCTTCCCGTTCTTGCTCATCCCCAAGTTCCGCACCGCCACTCGGGCTGCCTTGCGGTCCTCCGCGTGCTCGTCCACCGGCGAGCTCACGATCAACAGCGTTTTATCCTGGATGAGCGACGCCGCGGCGTAGTCGGCCAACGCCACCATGGCGGTCGTCAACGCGACTTCACTGCCGGCGCCTTCCGAATCGTCGAAGCCAAACAGCTTGGCGATGTTCTCGCGGAGTTTTGGCGGGATGGTCACCATGGCCCGGTGGTGGCGCAGCCCGTCCTCCCGACGGCGGTAGTCATGGAGGGTGACCGATCGGGGCATGACCATGTGAACCCGCTTTCCTCCGACGCTGCCCGCTTTCTGGCTGTCGTCATAGTCAAAATAGGATTTGCGCTCCGGGTAGTCGCCCGGCCCCAGCAACAGGTGCTCCGGGATTCGGGCAATCGGAACGCTTGCCGCTTTGCTGGCCCGGCGGGGCTTGGCATGCGTCACGTCCTTGACGTCATCCAACGTGCGCTTGACGGCCTTCTTCGTGGCAGCCTTCTTGGCAGGAGCTTTGCGAGTGGCCATGGGTAGATCTGGGAGGGAAGCCAAGGGAAACTCCATCATGCCGCAGCCCTCCGGCCTGCACCAGCGGCCAAGGTATCGCGAACGCGGACCGCCAAGACGTGGATCTCCTCCTGGGCCACCCGGGCCCAGCGGCCGTTGGCGTCGAACACGGTCTTTCCCTCCTCGTAGCAGTCCGCAAACAACGCACGATCCCGCACGAGGATGGCGCCCGACATCTTGGGGTGCTGCAAGCGGCGTCGATGGGCTGCCCGCTTCTCGTTGGCCCGATTGGCGATGGGCAGGTAACGCTTTCCCTTCTTTTCAAGAACATCCACGGTTCGCAGAAAGATGAGAAAGCTGGCCCCATCGAGCAACGTGGGCACCAGGTAGAGATCGGCCTCGGGGATCACTTCGTTGTCCGGCAGGCGTGGTGGAGTGTCGGTGATCTCCACGTCGAAGCCAGGGGAGCGCGAGCGCCCGACACTGAACGGTGTTTCGTCCGACAGTGAGGCAAACGCACAGGCTCCGGCTTGGGGGTCCCGGTCGTTGACCAACACACGCAGGCTGGGGTCACGGGCATAGCACCCGGCAAGATTCAGGGCCAGCGTCGTGCGGCCGACGCCGCCCTTGAGTGAGAAGTTGCACAGTCGCATACGGCATCCTTTCGTGAGTAGATAGGGGTTCCTACGGAATCTACCCCGACGCCACCATTGCGCAAGTGCATGTTTTTGCAAACCTTTCGGGCCGTTCAGCCCTTGGATTCCCTTCTATTCTTCCAGCGAGACGGTTGGACGACGGCAGCCCCACTGCAGCGTGTAGGCGACGTTTGAAGGCGAGCAATGCAGATCGAACGGCTGAGAGGCCATCCATGCTTTGACAGACGGCGGCGCAGCGCCATGCAGTGCTTCGATGATCGTCCAGCGTTGTTTTGCCGGACCGAACTCCGCGAACACGTCCGCTCCGGCTTCAGCCAGCATTCCGGCCATCTTGTCGTAGCACTGCCGCTTGTGCGGGTCATCCTGGTTCACGTGCCACGCCATGCAAGCGACGTGGAAAGCTGTTATTCCGTTGGGCCCCACCGGGTGGTCCAAGGACGGGAAAGCCGTCAAGCCCCTCCACGCCTTCAGTCGTGCCTCGCGGACAGCCGCGATGGCTTCTTCAAGCGCCCAAGGGTTGCGGTGTTCGATGGCATCCAGAAGCCGTTGAGCAAGCCGATCCGTGGTCATTTCCATTGCAGCTCCTTCCGCAGCTGGCGCTCAAAGTGGCGTTTCTGGCGGGCCAGGCGGGCTTGCCGGCGAAGCTTGCCTTCGGGCAGGAACGCGGGAGCCGTTGGAGGGATGTGAGCGAAAGGAGGGCCCGCAATGGGGCGGGCCGTGCGGATGGGGCTTTCAATCATGGCGGCGATCTCTTGGGTTGTTTGATGCGCTTTCGTGAGTAGGTCGCCCCACTCCCTTAAACCCATGCAACCAGACCACCACGCAATGTCAAGATGAAAAATCCAACTTTTTTTGACTAAAAACAGGGGCTTGCGGAATCCCGGGTGCATCGCATGCTGAATGCATGACGCACACAACCCGCCCCCGTTGTTCGCCCACCCTCACCCGCCTTTCCAAGGGCGTGCGCAGCGCGCTGGGCTTCACCCTCACCGAGGCCTTGCTGGCGCTCGGCGTTGTGACCGCCGCCACGGGCGCGATGTTCCTGTTCTTCGGGCAGGTCGATGCAAAGGCCAAGCTCGCCAGCGAAACGCGCAACCTGCGTGAGTTGTCCCGACGTATCGAGAGCAGTTTTGGGATGGTGGGGACGTTCCGCGGGGTGAGCACCACGGCCATAGTGGTCGATGGTTTGGCCCCTGATTCCCAGCTCGGCGCCGGGGAAAGCGTCTTGACCAACGCGTGGGGCGGCGCGGTGAACGTCCAGCCCTACACCGTCGAACGCTTCGGGGATTCGCTCTCCGTCAGCTACGCCGGCCTTCCTCGCCAAGCGTGCGTGGACCTGGTCGCGGCCAACGCGGGCGGGGTGTGGGACGCGCAGGTGTCGGACGTGTCGGTGATTCGAAACACCGGCGGCCAGCTCGACGTGGGGTTGCTGGGCCGCACGTGTGCGGACAAATCGCGCGTGGTCTTCGTCTACCACAGCGGGTTGCTGGGGGGCGAATGGACCGGATCGCCGCTGGTGCTCCCTCCCGCCACGCCCTCGGTCACCCCACCCGTTTCTCCGCCCGTGGGATTCCCGGTGG
>NZ_JAPTFQ010000069.1:0-26771 GCF_030985535.1 Stenotrophomonas sp. Sm2128 | reverse complement strand
GCGTCCCCACGGGGATTCGAACCCCGGTCGCCACCGTGAAAGGGTGATGTCCTAGGCCTCTAGACGATGGGGACGCACGAAAAACTTCAAGTTGTAGAACCTTCGACGGCCTAATGTCGAAAGTGGTGGAGCCAAGCGGGATCGAACCGCTGACCTCCTGCATGCCATGCAGGCGCTCTCCCAGCTGAGCTATGGCCCCGTGTTACCGAGCCGCCTATCGTACCTGCGTGTTCACGTTTGTGGAAGTCTTTTTTGAACTTTTTTCGTTCCGGTTCAACCGCAGCCACGAGGGCAGGGGAACCGCAACGCCACACCCTGAATGCCGGTAGGCGGTGAACAAAAAAGACCCGGTTATCGGCCGGGTCCTCGTTGTTCGTGATGAGTGGCGTCCCCACGGGGATTCGAACCCCGGTCGCCACCGTGAAAGGGTGATGTCCTAGGCCTCTAGACGATGGGGACGCAATTCTCATCAATGTTCTTTAGCGACCTTTCGACGGCCTAATGCCGAAAGATTGGTGGAGCCAAGCGGGATCGAACCGCTGACCTCCTGCATGCCATGCAGGCGCTCTCCCAGCTGAGCTATGGCCCCACGTCGCTGAGGAGCGAAATAATAGCCTTGCCCCAGGGGGTTGGCAAGCATTTGTTGCACTTTTCTTCACGCGTGTTGCGAAGCCGATGTCAGTCGCCTGCGGCGGTGGTGTCGTCGGTCAGAGCGGCCAGGATCGGGCACTGGTCCAGCGCGCCATGGCCGGGGCAGGCGTCGACCAGCTGCGACAGCGCGATGTGCATGCGCTGCAGTTCGGCCATCCGTTGTGCGATGTCCTGCAGGCGGGCCTGCGCGGTGTCACGCACGCTGCCCATGTCCTGCTGGTGGTGATCACTGAGCGCGAGCAGTTCTCCGATTTCCTCCAGGCTGAAGCCCAGTGCCTTGGCGCGGCGGATGAAGCGCAGCCGGCGCAGATCCGGCTCGCCGAAGATGCGGTAACCCCCGGCCGAGCGCGCCGCCGTCGGCAGCAGCTGCTGCCGTTCGTAATAGCGGACCGTATCGATCGGCACGCCCGCCTGACGGGCCAGTTGTCCAATGTTCATGGCAGCTTTCCTGCGGATCCTGCCGGCCATTGTGAAGCCTGGAGTCTGGTCGAGAGTCAAGGCTTCAGCTCGGTGCGCGCATTCAGCCCACTTTGCAACTTTCTTCATAGCCCCGCAGATGGGCCTGTTCCTACCCTTCGCCTGAACCGGCCGTTCGATGGCCTGCAACGAACCGAGGAGGTGGTCTGTGGAGGGAGTCAGGAACGAAGCATTCGTAGAGGTTGCGGTGGTCGAATATCCGGGAGGGGACCCCTCCGCCGCCTCTGTGCTGGCCGAAATGGCCCATGTCGCCAACCGCCTGGCCCAACAGCAGCGCCGACCCTTCAAGCGTGTGCTTGTCACCCGCTGGATCGTTCCCGCCAGCCAGACCGGTGTACACCGCATCGCGGGTGCTGAAATGCTCGACGCCGCCATTCCCGCGGTGATCGCGGTTCCCGGCCAGATCAGCCCCGGAGCCTGTCTGCGCGCCGAAGAGGTCCTGCTGGACTGGTTGCGGGCCCATTATGACGGGGGCAGCCTGCTGGCTGCTGCCAGCGACGGGGTCGGTGTACTGGCCCGTGCGGGACTGCTGGCCGGAAGAACGGTCAGCGGCCCCGATCTGGGGCGACATCCAGGGTTGCAGGCGCAGGCGGTGAGCTGGGTGCCCAGTGAGCGGGCGCTGGTCGACGATGGCGATCTGCTGACGGTTGGCGGATCGCAGGCCTGGCGTTTCCTCGGGCTGCGTTTGCTGTACCGGCTGCACGGGCAGGGCGTGGCGAGCGCGGTCGCGCAACAGCTCGGGATCGTCGTGCCCGCAGGAATCCAGCAGGATCTTGAGCGTTTCAGTGCCAACTTCGCCCACGGTGACCGCGATGTACTGAAGGCCCAGCGCTGGCTGCATACCACTGCGGCACGAGGAGCCACTCTGGCCGCAATCTGCGAGGTTTCCGGATTGGAACCGCGCACCCTGCAGCGGCGCTTCCTCCGAGCGACCGGTCTGCGGCCGATCGAATACTGCCAACGGCTGCGCATTGCCAAGGCGCAGACCCTGCTGCAGCAGGGCGCAGGCATCGAGGAGGTGGCCTGGGGGGTGGGCTACGCTGATCAGAGCGCGTTCCGGCGACTGTTCCTCCGCATCGTGGGCATGACACCGGCCAACTATCGCCGCCACGTCAACTGCAAGCGGCGGGAGCGACCGTTGATGCCGTCGGTGGCCGGAAGTCTGCGCGGCCTGCAGGCGTCCCCCGGAATGCAGTTGGGGCGCAGTGCGGCCTGACCATGGGGGGCGGGCGAGCGCTTGCAACCTGGGCGTGACGCTTTGACCATGCAGGCAGTGGAACTTGAACAGGTGGGCTGATGTCGAGTGTTGGACCGGTACCGATGCCGGTGGTGTTGATCCTGATGTGCTCGTTGCTGGCCATGACCGTTGCCCGTCTTTGGCCGCGCAGGGCAGTGGGAATGCCGCTGCCGTCGGCAGCAGGCATCGTGCTGGACATGCTGCTGATCGGCCTGCTGTGTGGTCGTGTCAGTTTTGTTGTGCTGAATTTCGCGCTCTATCGTTCGGAGCCCTGGAGCATTCTGCAGGTCACCGATGGTGGCTATCACCTGATGGTGGTGCTGGTGGCCGGGCTGTCGTGGGGATTATGGCGTCTGCGGCCGTGGCGTCAGTTGCGTGCACCGGTGCTGACGAGCGCACTGGTAGGCGTGTTGTTCTGGGTCGCTGGTGGCCAGTTGCTGTCGGCATGGCAGGGGCGGCAGATGCCATTGCCGGCGCTGCAGGTGGCGGACCTTCAAGGCGATCGTATCAATCTGCAGCAGTTCCGCGGCAAGCCGCTGGTGCTGAATCTGTGGGCCACATGGTGCGGGCCCTGCCGCCGTGAGATGCCGGTGCTGGCGACGGCACAACTGGCACATGATGACGTGCAGTTCGTATTCCTCAACCAGGGCGAAACCCTGGATGAGGTCCAGGGTTTCCTCGCCGGCGAACGACTGATGCTGGGCAACGTGCTGCTGGATGATGACGCTGCTGCTTCCACCGTGCTCGGCATTCAGGCGTATCCTTCCACGCTCTTTTTCGGTGCCGATGGGCGCCTGCGTGAACTGCACCTGGGCGAACTGACCGCAGCCGGCCTTGAACACAAACTGCGCCGGCTGCGGTAGCCTGCGCGGGCATCTCACTACGGAGTTCCCATGTTGTCGATTTCCCTGCGCACCGCCCCGGCGGTGCTCCTGCTGCCGGTCATGCTGGCATTGGCCGCCTGCAGCCAGGCACAGACGCCGCCGGGCAAGGCCGCTACGGCGTCGGCGACGACTGCTCCGGCATCTGCCGCCAAGGGCGACCGTCCAGCCGTGCTGAAGGGCATCGAGAAGCACGGCTTCGAGGTCGTTGCCGAATTCGATGCGCCGGACGGCCTGCGCGGTTTTGCTGGCGTGGTGGGAGGGCAGCAGCCTGCAGCGGCCTATGTCACGGCCGATGGCAAGCACGTACTGGTGGGCAGCCTGTTCGATGCCGAAGGTAATGATGTGGCTGCCGAAGCGGTCGAGAAGCTGGTTGCCGCACCGATGTCGGCCAAAATGTGGACCAAGCTCGAAGCCAGCGCCTGGGTACGTGATGGCAAGGCCGACGCGCCCC
Organism: Stenotrophomonas sp. Sm2128; assembly: GCF_030985535.1. Taxonomy (NCBI): domain Bacteria; kingdom Pseudomonadati; phylum Pseudomonadota; class Gammaproteobacteria; order Lysobacterales; family Lysobacteraceae; genus Stenotrophomonas; species Stenotrophomonas sp. Sm2128. The sequence goes on along the minus strand of NZ_JAPTFQ010000069.1, from coordinate 23,071 downwards.
GTGTGGTCTATACCTTCAGCGATGCCAACTGCCCGTATTGCCACAAGTTCTGGGAGGCGGCCCGTCCGTGGGTCGACGCCGGCAAGGTACAGTTGCGCCACATCATGGTGGGTGTGATCCGCGAGGACAGTCCGGCCAAGGCCGCAGCCATCCTGTCCGCACGTGATCCGAGCGCGGCGCTGCTGGAGAACGAACACCAGTTCGACCGTGGCGGCATCAAAGCGCTGCCGAACATCAGCCGCGAGATCGCCGGCAAGCTCGACGCCAACCAGGTGTTGATGCTGGAAATGGGGTTCCAGGGCACCCCGGGCATCCTGTTCCAGGATGCACAGGGCCAGGTGCAGCGCCGGGCCGGATTGCCGCAGGGCGACGACCTGCAGACGGTGCTTGGTCCGCGCTGATCCACGCCTGCATGATGATGTAGACCACAGGCCCGCATGGTGACATGCGGGCCTGTTGCGTTCCTGCCCCAGGCGAACACAACCGCTTGCGCATTGTCTGTTCGTCGTCACGTCTGAATCGTGACTGAGATCAAGCATCGTGCCTTGATTCCAATCAAGGCCAAAAGCGACAAACAGACTAGCCTTTGACGCATGGAATACAGCGTCAATGCGCGATGGATGCCGCGCTCGCCACGCCCTGATCAGGGTCGGCCGGCACAGCCATTCACGACACTCTCACTCTGTGCTTGTTACCCAGTCCGCTGCGGTCGCCACCTCTCTGGCAGCGCGGCCTTGATGGAGTCGACATGGGTGCAGGCGGGGCAGTGTCATCGTCCTGTTGCCTGCCGTGCGCAGGCTGGCCAATGTCGTCGACGCAGTACCCGCATTTCCAGCAACGGCAACGCGAAGCCAGGGCGGCGCATGCATGCGCTCCGGAACCGTGATGCGAGTGTTCGTCAGGGGAGGATGCAATGCGTTTGGCCGTACTGAGTCTGGCATGCCTGGGGGCACTGGCGATCACGCCGGCGTACGCTCAACAGGGTGATGCAGAGGATGCGCAGGCATTGCGGCGCGAGATGGCCGCCATGCGCCAGGCGCTGGAAGGCATGCAGCAACGGCTGGACCGGCTTGAGCAGCGCGATGCTGCGCCTGCGCAGGCAACAGCCGCGCCTGCAATGGCGCCGATGGCCTCTGCCGCTCCTTCCGACGTGATCCATCGCACCCAGGTGCCGGGTGTGGCGCAGCCGGTACTGCCGCAGCGCGATTCGGTCGCTGATCCGTCCACTGCGGCATCGCGACCGGACAGTGCGGCGGGCCCGACCGACCCGGATCTGAAGGGGTTCTTTGCCATACCCGGCACTGATACGGTGATCCGCATCGGCGGTTACGCCAAGCTGGATGCCATCGCCGATTCGCGCGCGGCCGGCGACGAGGATCAGTTCATTCCCTCGTCGATGCCGGTGGGCGGCAGCCACCGCGATGTCTCCAACTTCAACATCCACGCCAAGCAGACCCGCTTCAGCTTCGAGGCGCGGCGTCCAACCACGCACGGCAACCTGCGCTTCTATCTGGAGAACGACTTCTTCGGCAGCAGCGATGGCTACGAGTTCCGCCTGCGGCATGCTTATGGACAGCTCGGCAATACCTATGCCGGCTATGGCTACTCCAGCTTCATGGACCCGGACAGCCTGCCCGACACGCTGGACTTCGCCGGGCCGGGCGGCGCCGGCTATCTGCTGGTGGCCGGCATCCACCACAGCTTCACGATGGGCAAGGGCAACACGCTGACCGTGGCGGCCGAAGACCCGAAGACTGAACTTGCCGGTGCCAGTGATGAGCGGGCTGCGGTGAACCGTCTGCCGGACGTAACCGTGACCGCGCGCATGGAGCGCGACTGGGGCCACCTGCAGGTGGGCGCGGTGGCGCGCAGCCTGGCCTATGACGGCGATGGCGAGCGCGACCGGCGAATGGCCGGCGGCCTGCAGCTGAGTGGCTCGGCCTCGGTGGGCGAGCGCGACCTGCTGCTGTTCGGTGCGCTGGGAGGACGCGGCCTCAGCCGCTATACCGCCGACCTGACCGGCTCCGGGCTGGACGCGGTGGTCGGTGCCGATGGCCGCCTCGACGCGTTGGACCTGCACGGCGGCTTCGTCGGCTATACCCACTACTGGTCCGAGTTGTGGCGATCGAACCTGATCTTCGGCCAGCTGACCCTGGAGCGGAACGCCGCACTGGCGGCCGATGCCTTCCGACAGAGCCGGTACGGCGTATTCAACCTGATCTGGAGCCCCGCGCCGTCGTGGACGATGGGCATGGAGCTGCTGTACGGCCGCCTGGAACAGCAGGGCGGCGCACGCGGCGACACGGTCCGGGTGCAGGGCAGCCTTCAATACAACTTCATCAAATAGGCGCCAGCGGTCGTACGCCAGCGCAACCGTCCCCACGCCCGGTGCTGCCGGGCTCATGCCAGTACCGGAGATCGTCATGGCAGAAGCAAAGAAAATCGGGGTGGTCGGAGCCACCTTCCTCGTCGCCGGCAACATGATGGGCTCAGGCGTGTTCCTGCTGCCATCGAGCCTGGCCAAGATTGGTACCGCCTCGATCTGGGGCTGGCTGATCACCACCGCCGGTGCGCTGTTGCTGGCCTTCGTGTTCGCCAAGCTGGGCAAGCTGGCACCCAAGGCGGGCGGCCCGTACGCCTATGCGCGCGACTGGTTCGGGCCGTACATGGGCTTCCAGACCAACACCATCTACTGGTTCGCCAACTGGATCGGCAACGTCGCCATTCCGATCGCCGCAGTGGGCTATTTCAGCTACTTCTTCCCGATCCTGTCCGAGCCGCTGGTGCGCTGCATCGCGGTGCTGATCCTGGTGTGGGCGCTGAGTTTCGCCAACGTGATCGGTCCGGCGTTCGTCAGCCGCGTGCAGACCGTCACCACCAGTTTTGCGCTGGTGCCGATCCTGGGCATCGCCATCTTCGGCTGGTTCTTCTTCGATGCCGACATTTTCAAGGGCGCCTACAACGTGTCCGGCGAATCGAACTTCGGCGCGATCTCCAGCGCCGCGGCGCTGACGCTGTGGGCCTTCATTGGCGTCGAGTCGGCCTCGGTCACCGCTGGTGTGGTCGAGAACCCGGAAAAGAACGTGGCCCGTGCCACCCTGGCCGGCGTGTTCCTGGCTGCCATCGCCTATATCGCCAGCTCCTCGGTGATCATGGGCATGGTGCCCAATGGCGAACTGCAGACCTCCGATGCGCCGTTCGCACTGGCTGCCGCCAAGGCCGTCGGTGGCTGGGGCGGTGCGCTGGTCAGCCTGTGTGCCTTCATCGGCGCTGCCGGTTCGCTGGGCGGCTGGATCCTGCTGACCGCGCAGAGCGCCAAGGCGGCCTCCGATGACGGCCTGTTCCCGAGCATCTTCAGCAAGACCAACAAGGACGACGTGCCGGTCAAGGGTGTGCTGATCGTGGCCGTGCTGATGACCCTGGCGGTGCTGGTCACTTCCACGTCGGAAACCGCGTCGGCACAGTTCGACGTGATCACATCGGCGGCGGTGGTGCTGACCCTGCTGCCCTACATCTACTCGTGCGTGGCCTGCTACTTCGTGGTCGAGCGCTCGCACACCCTGGTCCACACCGGGGCGTTCTGGACCCTGACCAGCCTGACCGTCGTTTACTGCCTGTGGGCGATCTACGGCTCGTCGGGAACCATCGTGCAGTACGCGTTCCTGTTCGTGCTGTTCATCACCGTGTTCTATCCCTTCTTCAGCGAGGAGCGCCGCCAGCAGCGGCAGCGCGCCCGCGAGGCCTCGGCGATCAGCGCCGGCGCCCGGCGTTCCTGAGTTAGACAAGGAGAATCAACGTGTACTTCAAGTCCCTGGACTACCCGGTCATTGTCATCGACAACGACTACGAGTCGCCGCGCATCGGCGGCATCCTGATCCGCGCCCTGGTGGAAGAGCTGCGCAGCAACGACCAGCGCGTGCTGTGCGGCCTGAACCTGGATGATGCCCGTGCCGGTGCCCGCACCTACGTGGCGGCGTCGGCGGTGCTGATCTCGATCGATGGCAGCGAAGAGGTGGATGGCGAGTTCCAGCGCCTGACCGCCTTCCTGCGCGAGCAGAGCGCGCGCCGCGCCAACCTGCCGGTGTTCCTGTACGGCGAGCGCCGCACCATCGAGAAGGTGCCGAGCAAGCTGCTCAAGTACATTCACGGCTTCATCTTCCTGTTCGAAGACACCAAGAGCTTCATCTCGCGGCAGGTGATGCGCGCGGCCGAAGACTACATGAAGAACCTGCTGCCGCCGTTCTTCAAGGCGCTGATCCATCACGCGGCCGAGTCGAACTATTCCTGGCATACGCCGGGCCATGCGGGCGGTGTGGCGTTCACCAAATCGCCGGTCGGCCGCGCGTTCCATCAGTTCTATGGCGAGAACACGCTGCGAAGCGATCTGTCGATCTCGGTGCCGGAACTGGGTTCGCTGCTTGACCATACTGGTCCGATCAAGGACGCCGAGAACGAGGCCGCACGCAACTTCGGTGCCGACCATACCTTCTTCGTCACCAACGGCACTTCCACCGCCAACAAGATCGTCTGGCACGGCACAGTGGCCCGCGGCGACGTGGTGTTCGTCGACCGCAACTGCCACAAGTCGCTGCTGCACGCGCTGATCATGACCGGCGCGGTGCCGGTGTATTTCACCCCCAGCCGCAACGCGCATGGCATCATCGGCCCGATCAGCCTGGACCAGTTCACGCCCGAGTCGCTGCAGCAGCGTATCGCCGCCAACCCGCTGGCCAGCAAGGCCTACAAGGCCGGCTCCAAGCCGCGCATCGCAGTGGTGACCAACTCCACCTACGATGGCCTGTGCTACAACGCCGAGAAGATCGCCGACGAGATCGGCAGCGCGGTGGACTTCCTGCATTTCGACGAAGCCTGGTACGCCTACGCTGCGTTCCATCCGTTCTACGAGAACCACTACGGCATGGCCAAGGGCAAGCCGCGCGAGCAGGATGCGATCATCTTCACCACGCATTCCACGCACAAGCTGCTGGCCGCGTTCTCGCAGGCCTCGATGATCCACGTGCGCAACTCGGCGCAGCGCGACCTGGATGCCGAGCGCTTCAACGAATCGTTCATGATGCACACCTCGACCAGCCCGCATTACGGGGTTATCGCGGCCTGCGATGTGGCGTCGAAGATGATGGAAGGCGATGCCGGCCGTTCGCTGGTACAGGAAATGCACGACGAGGCGATCGCCTTCCGCCGCGCGATGCTGCACGTCCGCGATGATCTCGGCCGCGACGACTGGTGGTTCAGCGTGTGGCAGCCGACCCAGGTCGAGCGCAGTCTGGACAAGGGCGATACGCCGGCACCGATGGTGGCCAAGCGCGAGGAGTGGTACCTGCAGCCGGATGCGCACTGGCACGGCTTCGAGAACCTGGTGGATGACTATGTTCTGATCGACCCGATCAAGGTGACCCTGCTGACCCCGGGCCTGGCGATGGACGGCAGCATGGGCAAGCTGGGCATTCCGGCGGCGGTGCTGAGCAAGTTCCTGTGGGGCCGCGGCATCACCGTGGAGAAGACCAACCTGTACTCGGTGCTGTTCCTGTTCTCGATGGGCATCACCAAGGGCAAGTGGAGCACCCTTGTCACCGAACTGATGGCTTTCAAGGAACTGTACGACCGCAATGCGCCGCTCAGCCAGGCACTGCCGACGCTGGCCGCCGACTATCCGAATGCCTACGCCGGTTGGGGCCTGCGTGACCTGTGCGACGCGCTGCATGCGTTCAACCAGGAGTTCGCGGTGGCCAAGGTGATGCGCGAGATGTACGTGGATCTGCCAACCCCGGTGATGACCCCGGCCGATGCCTACAACCACCTGGTGAAGGGCGAGATCGAGCGGGTCGACATCGAGCAGGTCAGTGGTCGCATCGCCGCGACCATGCTGGTGCCGTACCCGCCGGGCATTCCGACCATCATGCCGGGCGAGCGCTTTGGCGACAGCGATGAGCCGATCATCCAGTCGCTGCGCATCGCCCGTGAGCAGAATGCCCGCTTCCCGGGCTTCGAGTCGGACGTGCACGGGCTCATCATCGAGAACGAGGGCGATGTGACCTCGTACAAGGTGGAGGTACTGAAGGCCTGACCGGCGACGGTCGGCCCTTCGGCGAACGATGGATACCGCGCGCGAGCAACGCATCCTGAAGTTCTCGATCGGGGTCACCATCGCGGTCAGCGTGGTCGGCTTCAGCGGTGGCCTGCTGGTGGGATCGCAGGCCATCCTGTTCGACGGTGTGTACAGCCTGGTCGACGTTGCCCTGACCCTGGTGTCGTTGTCGGTGCTGCGGCTGGTGGCGCGGGAACAGAGCCCGCGCTTCCAGTACGGCTACTGGCACCTGGAGCCGATGGTCGAGGCGCTGGGCGGTGTGATCCTGTCGCTGGCCTGCGTGTATGCGCTGGCCAACGCGGTGATTGGTTTGACCACGGGCGGACACGAGGTGAGATTCGGGCCCGCGCTGTGGTGGGCGGCGCTGCTGAGTGCCAGCAACCTGGCGATGGCGGCGTTCGTCGCCCAGCGGGCGCGGCGCCTGCGCTCGGCGCTGTTGTGGCTGGATGTACGGGGCTGGCTGCTGGGTGGCTTGATGAGCCTGGCGGTAGTGCTGGCCTTCGTACTGGCACTGGTCCTGCATGGCGGTGAGTGGCACCACTGGGTGCCGTACCTGGATTCGATCGTGCTGGCATTGATCAGCCTGGCGGTACTGCCGGTACCGGCGCGCAGTGCGTGGAAGGCCATGCGCGAAGTACTCCAGGTGGCGCCGGATGATCTGGACCGGCGCGTGCAGCAGGTCATGCAGGCATTCGTGGCCGAGCGTGGCTATGCCGGTTTCACCAGCCACGTGGCGAAGATGGGGCGGATGCGCTTCATCGAGATCCATGTGCTGGCCGATCCGGCTACGCCCTTGGGCTCGGTGGGCGAGGTCGATGCGATGCGTGATGAGATCGCGGTCAGGCTGGATGCTCGGGGCAGCACGTTCTGGCTGACCATCGATTTCACCGCAGATCCGGCGTGGACGTGACCACGCTTCTGTAGAGTCGAGATAGCTCGACTGCTTTTCGTCAGCGGAAGTCGAGCAGGCTCGATTCCACGGGATCGCGTGATCGTTGCGCGTGGCAGACCGGTCTGTTGCACCGGATCCGTTTGACCTCAACCGGGGTTGAGGTCACAGACTGCCGGCAACCCCCACGAGGCGCGCGGCATGAACCTGCTGACCACACCGGACTTCAGCCATGGCCTGCTGGAGCTGTTCAATCCACCGGGCCTCTACGATCCTTCGGCCAACGGCTACTCACACGTGGCGGTGGTGCGCCTGCCGGCACGGGTGATCCACGTGGCCGGGCAGGGCGGTGAAGATGCGCAGGGCCGTCTCTCGCCCAGCTTCGAAGACCAGGTCGGGCAGGCGCTGGACAACCTGCAGACCGCGCTGCGCTCGGCGCAGGCAAGCCTGGTTGATGTGGCGCGGTTGCGCATCCTGGTGGTCGGCCACGATGAGGACCGGCTGGGCATCATTGCCCACCAGGTGCGGCGACGCTGGCCGAACCGTGCGGCGCCCACCTGCACGCTGATCCCGGTGCCGCGACTGGCGCTGGACGGCATGCTGTTCGAGATCGAGGCGGAGGCCTACGCCGCCTAGCGCAGGTAGTACTCCACCGGCACCACCAGTTCCTGTGGTGCCTTCAGTTCATCGGGAATGGGCGGTAGCGGCTGCGCGCGACGGAAGGTCTGCAGCGCAGCGTCATCGAGCATCGGCTGGCCACTGGACTGTTCCAGCCGCAGAGCCAGCAGCCGGCCTTCGCGGTCGATGCTGGCCCTGACCCACGCATTGCCCTGCTGCCGGCGCGAGCGTGCGGCGGCAGGGTAATAGCGGTAACGCTCCAGCCGCGCCATCAGGCGGGCTTCCCACTGGTCGCTGGCGGCGCCGGCCTGGAAGTCCGCCGGTGGCGCGTCTGGAGCGGGCGGAGCGGCCGTGATCGATGCCGGTGCGGGACTGGCATCGGTCGCGGCCGCCGGCGGGGCGACCGGCAGCGGCGTTCGACCCGTCCCGCCCGTTTCGCTGGCGGCCAACTCGCCCTCGCGCGCGGCGGTGGGTTTCGGTGGCGGGGGCGACTTTGCCGGTTGCGATGCGCGCGCCTGCTGCGCCTGGCTGGGGGTGTCGGCCTGGCGCTCCTCTACGGGCTGTGGCGGCGTGGCCGGCGCCAGCAGGCGCAGGCTGATGCGCACGTCCTGCTCCGGCGGCGGCAGCATCGGCGGCGCTGCCACCCAGTGCACCAACAGCAGCAAGGGCAGCAGGTGCAGGACGGCGGTGATCGCGATCGCCTGCCAGTGTTGGCCGCGCTCACTCATCGTCCAGCACCCACAGCAGATCGGCATTCGCCGCATCCACGGTTTCACCCGGCGAAGCCAATGCGATCACCAGCGCAGGCGTAGCCGGTGACAGGTAGCCCGGTACCCCGGTACCGCGCAGTACATGCCAGCGCCCCGCTACCAGCAGCACCGGCGCGGGCGCATCGAGCAGCACCTGTGCCATGCGTGTGTCGCGGGCCTGTTGCACGGCCAGCATCCCTTCCAGCATCGGTGCTGCGTCTGCGTGCTGGGCCAGCACCACCGCCGACAGGCGCTGGCGGGCAGCGGCCACCGGGAACCGCACGCCCTCGGTGGACGCGAGCAGCGCGTTGACCTCGGCACGCGACAGGTTGCCGCCGAACAGCGGCGTGCCTGCATCGGCAGCATCCTGTACCAGCCCGCCATACGCGGTCCACGGCCAACGCGTATCCCATTCCAGCAGTTCCTGCAGGCGTGCACCTTCGGCCTGGTTGCCCTTGGCCAGCCAGCGCTGCACCCGCTGCAGGCGTGGCTGGCGCTCGCTGGCGATCATTTCCAGCACCAGCGAACCCTGCGGGCGCCGCCGCTGCAGCGCCTGCAGCAGCCAGCGCTGGGCGGCGTGGTCTCCGGCGAGGTCATGGCGCTCACCCAGCATCAGCCTCCGGGCGTCCGCCGCACGCGCCACGAACGCGGCTTCGTCCAGGTGCCGGCCGTTGGCCAGGTCGATCACTGAGCCAGGCATCGACTGCGCGCTGGCCACGGTCGCCAGCGCGAGCAGGCATACGGGCAGCCAGCGACGACTAGAACGCCACATTGACGCCCATCGAGACGGTACGGCCACGGCCGTTGCCGCGGTCCAGGATCGGGCTGAAGATGCTGTCGATCGAGGCATTGTTGTCATAGGCCTTGTTCTGCAGGTTTTCGATGTTCAGCCACAGCGTGGTGTTGGCCTGGGGCTTGAAGCTGGCGTAGAAGTCGAGCAGCACGCCGGTGCCGCCGGTCTTGCGGGTCTGGAAGAAGTCGTAGCCTTCCTCGGTCGGCCCGGAGTACTCGGCGCGCAGGCCGGCCTGCACGCGCTGCTGCCACCAGCGGCCGCCCACGTCCAGCGTCCAGTAGCGGTCGGGCAGGGCGGTGATGTCTTCCAGGTTGACGAACTCGATGGCCGGCGCACTGGTGTGCGAGCGGGTCCAGCTCAGCGTGGCGTGGTAGTGCTCGCTGGCGTAATGCGCTTCCAGTTCGATACCGCGCATGCGCACCACGCCGGGGTGGTTCATCCAGCGCGTGGTGGTGCTGAAGTCGTCCACGTCCAGCGCATCGGTCCAGGCAGTGAGTTGCGGATCGCTGTCGATCGGCACCACGAACGGTTCCACTTCCGGCGGATGCACGATCAGCAGGTACTGCGGCTTGATGTAGTCGCGGATGCGGTTGTCGAAGCGGGTGATCCGCAGCTGTGCCAGGTCACCGTCGACCAGCAGCGAGTCGGTGCTGAGGTTGGCACCGAACTGCAGGTTGCGCGAGCGCTCGCGGCGCAGGAACGGGTTGGCGCCCACGCCATCGGCATCGCTCATGCCTTCCAGCGGGATCTTCTCGAAGAACATCTCCTGCACCCGCGGCGGGCGGGAAGTACGCGAGGCTTCTGCGAACAGGTGCAGCCAGTCGGTGGGCTGCCACGATACCGCCAGGCTGGGGCTGAGTGCGCGCTGGGTATGGCGCACGTCGATGCCGCCACCGTTGATCTCCGCGCACTGGCCGGGCACATCCGAGCACACCGGGATGTGGCCACGGATGCCGAAGCGGTCCTGGCGCAGGCCGGCGGTCAGCGCGTAGATGTCGTACTGCAGCTCCAGCGTGCTGAACACGCTGTCCAGCTGGCTGCGACCTTGCGGGTTGGCACCGCGCAGGACGGGGGTGTCGGCCACATAGATGTCCGACTGGTGCTTGATGCCGGTGTTCCAGCGCGCCTGCAGTGCCCCGATGTCGAAGCGGCTGGTGTTGTCCACGGTCCAGCTGCTCAGGCTGCTGTGGGTGCGGCGACCGATGTAGCTGGAATCCTCCACTGGCGGATAGAACAGCCGGGTCTTGTTGCCGGCGAAGGTTGCACGCAGGTCGATCCACGGCGAATAGGGTGTGTAGTGGTAGCTGGCGCGCTGGTTGCGCGCGGAAATCTGCCACGGGTAGTTGTGGTAGAAGTCGTTTTCGTAACGCATGTGGCTCAGGTCCAGCCGGTGCTGGTCGCTGGGCTGCAGGCGTGCTTTCAACAGCCAGCTGCTGGGCTGCTGGCTGCCCGGGTCGGCGTTGTTCTTCTGCCCACGCGCGGTCGCGTATTCGCTGCTGCGGCTGCTGCTGGCAGCGGCCAGCAGGCCGAACTGGCGGTCGCCACCCTCTTCACTGTGGCGCCAGGCACCGGCGAAGGTACGGCCGCTGCCGTAGCCGTTGTTGCCGTGGCGATAGCCTGCACGCAGGCCCCAGTCACGGCCCTCACCGAGCAGATCGTCGATATCCAGCGTGCGGAAGTTGGCACTGCCGGCCAGCGTACCCGCACCATCACCACCGGCGACCGCACCGCGTTGCACGTCCACGCCGGCCAGCAGGAAAGGATCGACATAGGCGAACGGACCACCCGAGCCATGCCCGGCATTGTTGCGAAATGTCTGGGTGACACCGTCGATCATGGTGTTGACCCGGCCAGCACCGGTCATGCCGCGGATGTTGACCTGCAGGCCCGGCTGGCTGCGCGAATGGAAGCTGTGGGTGCCAGGCATCGAGCGCAGCAGGCTGTTGCCTTCCTGGCGTTCGGCCATCGCCACGCGCTCGCTGCCGACCGAGGGCGCAAAGCCATCGCGGGTGGCCGGTACATATTGGCTGGCGCCGGCACCCGGTGCCTGGCCGTGTGCGGTAGTACCCTGCACCCGCAGCGGGCCGGTGCGGCGGCTGCCATCGGCGCGTTCGGCCGGCGCCGGTTCCAGGGCGGCACGACGCGCATCCACGAAGCGCGGGCGCAGGCCGCTGCCTGCCAGCAGGCGCGTCAGGGCCTGCGCATCGTCGAAGTCACCGCGCAGCGCAGGCGCCGAATGACCTGGGGGCAGCGCCGCGCCGATCACCAGATCGACACCGGTCAGCCGGCTGTAGGCGTCCAGCGCGGCCGCCAGTGGCTGGGCGGGCAGATCGTAGCTTCGAGTGGCGGCCTGCGCGTGGGCGCTGTTTGGCAGCAGGGGAACGGTGCTGGCGCAGGCCAGCGACAGGGCGAGGACAAGGGGGCGGGGGCACAGCATCGGGGGCTCCAGGGGCTGACGCAGAGCGTCGTCATCCTGGGTAGACGCAGCCGCAGGCCGGATGTCAGGGTCCATCACGCCGTTCCCTGCGTGGCGGCAGCCACACCTGTACGCCGTCGCCGAGGCGCAGCACGCGCACCTGCAACTGAGTGGCCAACTGGTCGCGGTTGCTGGCTGCGCCGTCGGCACTGCCAAGCAGGGTGACCGGCTGCTGGCGCAGCTGCTCGCCGATGACCCATGTGTGCCCGCCGTGCCAGCGGTCCAGGCCCTGCGTGACGTCGGCCAGCGGGGCCGAGACCCAGTGCAGGCGCCGTTCGCGCCAGGCCAGTGTTCCCGGGGCGGTGGTTGTTGCATCGGCTGTTGACTGCCCATCGAAGCGCAGCTGCTCGCCGTCGTTGGCCAGCATGCTGGCGTTGCCGCTGTCCACGCGCACGCGATGCTCGGTAACGGTGACCACGCTGCTGTTGCCCTGCACGGCAAGATCGAATGCGGTCCCCAGTGCAGTGACGGTGCCCTGCGGAGTGTGTACCTGGAAGGGCCGGTCGGCATCGGCGGCGACCTGGAACCAGGCCTGGCCACGCTGCAACTGGAGCTGGCGGCGCTGCCCATCGATGCGCACCTTCACTTCGCTGCCGGGTGACAGCAGGACATGCGAACCATCCGGAAGGGTCTCCTCGCGGATCTCGCCAGCGGCCGTACGCAGTACCTGCGCCACCGGCGGCGAGGCATGGCGGCTGTAGAAACCCAGCGCACACAGCAACAGAACCGCAATGCCGGCTTCGCGCAGGCGACGGCGTTGCCTGCGCTGCTGTTGCCGCTGCAGGCTGGGCAGCGTCGCGCCTGCCTGCCACAGGTGCTGCAGATACTGGTACTGCGCGGCATGTCGGGGGTCGGCCTGGTACCACTGGTCGAACGCGTTCTCGTCGCGGTCACCGTCGTGCCCGTCCAGCCACCAGCGTGCGGCTTCACGCGCGATCGCGTCCTGGCTCATGCGCCGGGCACCTGCTGCAGGGCGACGAGGGCGCGCAGCAGATGGCCGTGCGCGGTCTGCCGGCTGATGCCGAGCTGGCGCCCGATCTCGGCCAGCGCCAATTGTTCAACCCGCGCCAGCAGGAACACCTGGCGCGAGCGCGGTGGCAGCGCGGCGATGATCGCGTCGAGGTGGCGCAGCTGTTCGGCGTCGAGCAGTCGCTGCTCGGGCAGTGGTGCAGGATCGGCGATGGCCTGCAACTGCGTGTCATCCAGTACCTCTTCGCGACGGCGCTGGCGCTGCCGGTAGTGATCCGCGATCAGGTTGTGGGCGACGCGGTACAGATAGGCGCGGCCGTTGCTCAGCAGGCCGCTGGCGGCGACTTTGACGACACGCAGCCAGGTTTCCTGGACGACGTCATCGGCGTCGCTGCGTTGCGGGAGTTTGCGGCGGACATGGGCGTGCAGCGGCCGGTAATGGGCCGCGCACAGCTGCGCGACATCCGTCGGTTCGACAGGCGTGGACACGGGGCGGGCGACAACTGGGAAAGGGAACAGCCCGCGGCGGCAAGGGCAGCGGCTGCACCTTACAGCAAAAGAGAATCATTTGCATCCATGGCGCGAGGCACGGCACGCATGGGCCACCGCGGCGTCAGCGCGGGCGATAGTCGCAGTGGATCTGCAGGGCTTCGGTGGCGTTGTGATGCAGCTCGAAGCCGCACTGCTGCAGGCTGCGCTTCACCTGCGCGACGGCTTCGGAATGACGGGCAACGCGACGATCCTGCCAGCGCGGTGGGGTGAACACGCCCAGGGGCAGCAGCCGCAGCCGCTTGCCGTGCAGTACCAGTGAGACATCGACATGACGGCCATCGATGTCGTGGCCGTTGGCACCGAAGATGGCATCGATCTCATCGCGGCGTTGCGGGTAGCAGGTGCGGAATGCTGCGATGCCGAGCCGTCGTACCGCGCGGCGGAAGCCGCCGAGACGGCTGTGGCCGGGTTCGAAGCCACGGGTGAGCAGCAGGCGCAACCCGGCAGGCAGCATCGCCTGCGCGTCGAGCAGGCGTTGCAGTACCTCTTCTTCCAGTTGGATGCGGGTGGAGGGCCAGCGCGGGGCGATGAGCAGTCCGTGGTGGTTGCCGCGATGCAGGGTCAACATGCGTGAAGCTTCGCACGCGGGCGAACAGCCGCGGTAGTGCCGGCCGCTGGCCGGAAGATCCGGATGCCGGCCAGCGGCCGGCACTACCATCGGGTCAGATGTCGCGGTACTGGATCTGCGAAGCCAGTACCCGCAGGCCATCGGCATTGCTGGACAGGATGCGCTCTTCGCCGACACCTTTCTGCCGTTTCAGCTGGAAGCCCTGATCGGCAGGCAGCTGTGCGGCAATGGCGTCCATGCGTTGCAGGGCATCGGGGCCGCTGCAGTCGAAGTGGCCCCAGTGGGCGCCATCGCGGTGGATCTGCAATCGGTAGTTCATTGCGGTGTCTCCGGCAGGTCCTGCAGCCAATGGTCGAACATCGCGGTGGCGGCCGCAGCCAGCGGTGCGCCATAGCGACGCGCCTGTGCGCGCAGGTCGTTGGGATCGATGCCGGCCTGGGCCAGCTCCAGCGTGTGGCCGATCAGCCAGCGCTCGAACTGGCGGGCGTCCAGTTCCGGATGGCATTGCAGGGCCAATGCGTGGCTGCCGATGGCGAACGCCTGGTGACGGCAGGCCGGCGTACTGGCCAGGCGGCGTGCACCGGCCGGAAGTTCGAACGCCTCACCATGCCAATGCAGTACCGGAATGCCCTGCAGGGACTGCAGCGGAGAACGCTGGCCTTCATCGGTCAGCAGCAGTGGCGCAAAGCCGATTTCCTTGCCACCACTGGGAGCGACACTGGCACCGAGTGCGCGCGCCATCAGCTGTGCACCCAGGCAGATGCCGAGGGTCGGCCGCTGCCGCTGCAGCCGGCGCTGCAGCAGGGCAATGCTGTCGTTGACGAAGGGGTAGGTCCCTGTGTCATTGGCACTGATGGGACCGCCCAGCACGACCAGCAGGTCGGCGGTTTCGGCGTCATCGAGCGCATCGACGCCGGCCTGCAGCAGCTGCAGCTGCCAGCCTTGCGCCAACAGCAGTGGCTGCAGGGTGCCGAGGTCTTCAAAGCCAACGTGCTGCAGGACAACCGCGTGCTTCATGCCGGGGCTCCGCTGTTCGGCCAGTAGAAGCTGTCCGGGGTGGCGCGGGCGCCGAAAATGGCCTGGCCGACGCGGACCACGGTGGCACCTTCCTCGATGGCCACTTCGAAATCACCGGACATGCCCATCGACAGCTGCGACAGGTCCAGGTCGGGCGGGGCGGTGCGTTGCAGCTGGTCGCGCAGTTCGCGCAGGCGCACGAAGCAGGCGCGCACGCGCTCGACGTCGGGGGTGAAGATGGCCAGGGTCATCAGGCCGCGCACGCGCAGGCGATCGAAGGCTGGCAGCTGTTGCACGAAGGCCTCGACCGCGTCGGGTTCCAGTCCGTACTTGCTGGGTTCGGCCGAGGTGTTGACCTGCACGAACACATCCAGGGTGCGCTCTTCCAGTTGCAGGCGCTGCTGCAGGGCCTCGGCTACGCGCAGGCTGTCCAGCGCCTGGAACTCGCTGGCAAAGCGCGCCACGTAGCGCGCCTTGTTGGTCTGCAGATGGCCGATCACCGACCAGTGCACGTCCAGGTCGGCCATCGCTTCGGCCTTGCGTTGTGCCTCCTGCACCTTGTTCTCGCCAAGTTCGTGGCAGCCTGCGGCCACCGCCATGCGGATGCGGGCTTCATCGACGGTCTTGCTGACCGGCAGCAGGCGCACGCTGGCCGGGTCCCGGCCGACGCGGGCGCAGGCATCGGCGATGCGTTGGCGCACCGTGACCAGGTTGGTGGCGATCTGTTCAACGGACTGGGCGACGGGCCAGTCGGCGGCGGCAAGGGGCATGCGGGCACCTTCAATGCAGGGCGGCCAGGGTGGGATACACTGGCACAGGACAAGAGATATTTTGGCATAGGACAAAATGAAAATCACCGGGCACAGTGCCGAGTCGATCTTCGACAGCATCCGTGAGGGCATCGGCGAGGGCCGCTTGCCGGCCGGCAGCGTGCTGCCGCCGGTGCGTGAACTGGCCGAGCAGCTGGGCGTGAACCGCAACACCGTGGCCGCTGCCTACAAGCGCCTGGATGCGGCGGGCCTGGCCAGCACGGCGGGCCGCCGCGGCACGGTGGTGCGTGGCCTGCCGCCGCCGCTGGCGCGCGAGGGCAGTACGCCCGGGCTGGCGCTGCAGGACCTGGCCGGTGGCAATCCGGATCCGCGCCTGCTGCCGAACCTGCGCCTGGCCCCGGCCGCACCGCGGCTGTATGGCGTGGGCACGGTCGACCCGAGGTTGCAGGCGCTGGCGCGCGCCTCGCTGGATGCGGACTGCCCGGCGGGTTATGCGCTGGAGCTGACCCATGGCGCGGTCGATGGCATTGAACGCCTGCTGGCGGCCTGGCTGCTGCCGGGGGATCGCATCGCGGTGGAGGATCCGTGCTTCCTCGGCAGCCTCAATGTGCTCAATGCCGTGGGCCACGCGCCGTTGCCGGTGGCGGTGGACGCGCATGGCATGCAGGTCGAATCACTTCGGCAGGCGCTGGAGGCCGGTGCACGCGCGGTGCTGCTGACCCCGCGTGCGCACAACCCGACCGGGGCCAGCCTGGATGCGAAGCGGGCACGGGCGTTGCGCCAGCTGCTGGCGGCCTACCCGCAGGTGGCGGTGCTGGTCGACGATCATTACGCGCTGCTTTCGCAGCAGGCCTACCACTCGGTATTGCCGCTGGATGGCCGGCGCTGGGCGCTGTTGCGTTCGTTGTCCAAACCGCTCGGCCCCGACCTGCGCCTGGCCTGGTTGGCCTGCGATGAAGAAACCGCGATGCGGTTGCGGCTGCGATTGGCGTCCGGCACCGGCTGGGTCAGTCATCTGCTGCAGGATGCGGCGACGTCGGTGCTGGCGTCGGCAACGCAGCGGGCGAAGATCGCCTCGGCAGGTGAGCGTTACCAGCAGCGCCTGCAGTCGCTGCAGGAGTTGCTGCGCGCGCGTGGCATGCCGACGCCGCTGCCAATGGAGGGATTGAACCTGTGGCTGCCGTTGTCGGCTGACAGCCATCCTCAGGTGCTGGCACTGGCTTCGCGCGGATGGCATGTGCGGGCGGGCGAAGTGTTCGCGGTGGCGGCGCCGGGACATGGCCTGCGCATCACCTGTGCGGCGCTGGGGACGACGCAGCTGCGGCAGCTGGCCGATGACCTGGCGGCCGTGTGCGGGGTGTAGCGTCGAGCATGGCTCGACGCTACAGAAGCCGATCAGGGCGCGGCGTTGGCGCCAGGGCGCACGTAGTAGGACTGGCCGCTGTCATCGACGAACATCAGCTCCGGCTTGCCCTGCCAGGAGGTGAGCATGGCGCCGGTGTTGTTCTGGTGCTTGACCATCAGGCTGGCGCCGCGATCCGGGTTGGCGACGACCTTGAATACTTCGGTAGTGCCGGTGGCATCGTCGAGGGTGAGCAGGGCTTCGCCGCCGCGGTCGCTGGTGCCATAACCACCACGCTCGGAACCGTCGGGGCCAAGCAGGATCAGGCCAGACAGGGCGGTGGCACGCGGCCCCTGGGTGCGGCCCTGGCTGAGCGGGTCGGGGACCGGTGCGCCGAGGATCACCCGCGGCTGGCCGCTTGCATCGTGGATGACCAGGCCGCGTGCTTCGATGATGCGCTGTGGCGATTGGCTGCGATGCAGGTTCCAGGCGGTCCAGCCGGAAACAAGCAGGGCGAGGGTGGAGACCACCAGGGTGGTCAGCAGCAGCGCACGGGGCATCGGGTGGTCCTTCCTTGGATGTGCCGACGATAGCGGATGCAAAAGGGGATGGGTAGAGTCGACTGTCAGTCGACTGCTGTTCGATCAGATCACGGAGATTCCCGCGCTGGCGCGCGCAAGTCGACTGACAGTCGACTCTACCTCTACCTGCTCGACATCACCCAGTGGCCGTTACGCGGTGATTCCCGGCGTCAGTGGAATTCGCGGCTGTGGCTGCGCAGTCCCTGCAGCAGTTCATCCAGGCAATGCATGCGTTGCACGATGACGTGCTGGACGCCATCGACGCGTTCCAAGCGACCATCGATCTGCATCAGCTGGGTATCGACCAGCACCCGGTGCTGGCGATCGGCCAGGTGCCGCCAGACCACGGCGTTGACCATGCCGGTCTCATCCTCGAGCGTGAGGAAGGTGACACCGCTGGCGGTCTGTGGGCGCTGGCGCATGCGTACCAGGCCGGCGATGCGCACGCGACGGCCATGGCCATGGCCCGCCAGTTGCGCGGCATCCAGGCAGCCACGGCTGCGCAGCTGCGCACGCAGGAACGAGATCGGATGGCGGCCGAGGGTGGTGCCGGTGCTGCGGTAATCGGCCTGCATGTCCTCCCAGGCGCTGGGCAGGGGCAGTGGCACGCGGGCTTCGGCGGTGGCGCGGGCCTGGTCGAACAGCGGCAGCCGGTTTTCCACGCCGGAGATATCCCAGCGTGCACGATGGCGATGGCCACTGAGCCCACGCAACGCACCGGCATCGGCCAGCAGGCCCTGCTGGCGGCGGTCCAGGGCGGTGCGCTGGCACAGGTCGCCGACATCGTCGAACGGGCGCCGCGCACGTTCGCGCATGATGGCCTGCACGGCGGGTTCATTGCAGCCATCGACCAGGCGCAGGCCGAGCCGGATCGCCGCCGGCCCCTTGCTGAAATCCAGGGTGCAGTCCCAGTCGCTGTGGCGCACGTCCACCGGCAGCACGCGGATGCCGTGCCGGCGCGCGTCCTGCAGCAGCTGGTCGGGGCTGTAGAAGCCCAGCGGCTGGCTGTTGATCAGGCTGGCGGTGAACGCGGCGGGGTGATGGCATTTCAGCCAGCAGCTGTTATAGGTCAGCAGGGCGAAGCTGGCGGCGTGGCTTTCCGGGAAACCGTAATCACCGAAGCCCTTGATCTGCTCGAACAGATGCTCGCCGTACTCGCGGCTGAAGCCGTTCTTCAGCATGCCGGACAGCAGCTTCTCGCGATGCGGCTCCAGGCCGCCACGGCGTTTCCATGCGGCCATCGAGCGGCGCAGGGCATCGGCCTGGCCCGGCGTGTAGCCGGCCGCTTCCACCGCCAGCTGCATCACCTGTTCCTGGAACAGCGGCACGCCCAGCGTGCGTGCGAATACGCGTTCCAGCTGCGGTGGGTAGAGCGGGTTGTCCGGGTCGTTCAACGCGTCCGGTCCCTGTTCGCGCAGGATCCGGCGCCGCTCCAGATAGGGGTGCACCATGTCGCCCTGGATCGGGCCAGGGCGCACGATCGCCACCTCGATCACCAGGTCATAGAACGTGCGTGGCTGCATGCGCGGCAGCATCGCCATCTGGGCGCGCGATTCGATCTGGAACACGCCGATGGTGTCGGCGGCGCAGATCATGTCGAAGGTCTTTGCATCCTTGGGCGGGATCGCATCCATGCGTCCTTCATGCAGGCCGTGCTGCTTCAACATCGCCAGGCATTTGCGGATGGCGGTGAGCATGCCCAGCGCCAGGCAGTCGACCTTCATCAGGCCGGTGGCATCCAGATCGTCCTTGTCCCACTGGATGACGGTGCGGTCGGCCATCGCCGCGTTTTCCACCGGCACCAGGGTCGACAGCGGATGCTCGGAGATGACGAAACCGCCCGGATGCTGAGACAGGTGGCGTGGGAAGTCGATCAGCTCGGCGGTCAATGCCAGCAGCCGCCGCATCAAGGGCGTGTCCGGGTCGAAGCCGCGCTCGCGGAGGGTTTCCGGCAGCGGGATGCTGCCACCCCAGTGGTCCATCGCCGCGCCGAGTTCGTTGACCTGGTCCATCGGCAGGCCGAGCGCACGGGCGACGTCGCGGATCGCGCTGCGGCCACGGTAGCTGATTGCTACTGCGGTCAGTGCGGCGCGCTCGCGGCCATAGCGCTTGAACACGTACTGCAGCACTTCCTCGCGGCGCTCGTGCTCGAAGTCGATGTCGATGTCCGGCGGCTCATTGCGCTCGGCGGAGATGAAGCGTTCAAACAACAGATTGCTGCGCGCAGGATCGATCTCGGTCACGCCCAGCACAAAGCACACCGTCGAATTGGCCGCCGAGCCACGCCCTTGGCAGAGGATGTCCTGGCTGCGGGCGAAGCGCACGATGTCATGCACGGTAAGGAAGTAGGAGGCGTAGTTTTTCTCCCGGATCAACGC
This sequence comes from Stenotrophomonas sp. Sm2128, assembly GCF_030985535.1. Classification (NCBI taxonomy): domain Bacteria; kingdom Pseudomonadati; phylum Pseudomonadota; class Gammaproteobacteria; order Lysobacterales; family Lysobacteraceae; genus Stenotrophomonas; species Stenotrophomonas sp. Sm2128. Next base: position 3,263 of record NZ_JAPTFQ010000069.1, on the reverse strand, counting down.
CAGCTCATGTTCGATCTGCTTGCGCTGTGCGTCCTTGATGCCTTCTGGCCAACGCCAGGGAATCTTTTCTTCGACCAGCTCGCGCAGCCAGCTGTCCGGGTCATGCCCCTCCGGCACCAGCTCGCGTGGATAGGTGTACTGCAGCTGTTCCAGGGTGAAGTGGCAGCGTTCGGCGATGCGCAGGGTCTCGGCCAGCAGTTCGGGCGGATACAGCTGGGCCAGCGCGGTACGCGGGCGCAGGTGGCGCTCGCCGTTGGGGAACAGGCGCCAGCCGGCTTCGGCCACGCTGCAGCGGTGGCGGATCGCGGTCAGTGTGTCCTGCAGGGCGCGGCGGCGTCGCACGTGCATGTGCACATCGCCACTGGCGACCAGCGGCAGGCGGTGGCGTTCGCCGAAGGCCTGCAGCTGCTGCAGGCGGCGTGCGTCGTCGTGTTCGTGGTGCAGTTCCACCGCCAGCCACAGCCGATCATTGAAGCCGGCGCGCAGCAGTTCCAGGTCGGTGGCGGCCGGTTGCCGGTCCAGCCACAGGCACAGCAGGCCGTCGGGCAGGCCGAGCAGGTCCTCGCGCAGGCAACGGTACTCGCCCTTGGCCGCGCGCCGCCGGCAGGTAGTGATCAACTGGCACAGCCCGGCATAGGCGGCCTGGTCGGTGCACAGCAGGGCCAGCTTGGGTCCGTCCTCGACCTGGAATTCGGCGCCGACGATCAGCGCCACGCCATGCGCCTTCGCCGCCTGCCAGGCACGCACGATGCCGGCCAGCGAGCATTCGTCGGTGATCGCCAACGCGCGGTAGCCCTGGCCGGCGGCGCGCGCGAACAGCTCTTCGGCGATCGAAGCACCACGCTGGAAACTGAAGGCCGACAGGCAGTGCAGTTCGGCGTAGCCGGGCAGTTCGCTGTGCATGGCGGCTCAGCCGAACCAGCCGTGCAGCATCCACGGCGCATGCGGATCGTTGCGCTCACGGAAAGCCCAGCCGCGCTGGCCGTGTGCGGTTTCCACCACGTAGTAGTCGCGGCGCGCGTCGGCCTGGTCCCACCAGCCCGATTCGATCCGCTCCGGCCCGGTGACGATGCGCAGCCGCGGATCACGCAGCGGTTGCGGGGTGTCCAGCAACCAGCCAGGGCGCAGCGGCCAGTACGACGGGGGCTTGGCCGGTGGCTGGCTGCCACTGGCGCGTTCGGGGCGATGGTCGGCCTGCACCGCCAGCGGCTGCACGGCGTCATCGCCCAGCCGCGCGCGCAGGCGCTCGCGCAGCTGGTTCCAGGGCATCGCCTGTGCCGGCCGGGTATCGAACAGGTCGCGCGCGGCGGGCACGAACGGTGGCAGCTGTTCGGCCTGCAGGCGCAGTGCGCGGCTGCCGGCCGGCAGGGCGAACGCTTCCATGCGGTTGCGCGCGATCTCGAACAGCAACGCGGGATCGCGTTCCGGTGCCAGCAGGCCGATGGTCAGCACGCTGGCCGGCAGCAGGTCGTGCTCGAAATGCAGGTCGAAGCGCTGCACGCCGCCATCGCGCGAACACAGGAACGCGGCCAGGTCCAGCAGCAGGCGACGCAGCGGGAACAACAGGGCCTGGCTGGATTCGATCTCGTACTCGAATTCGATGCGTGCATCGAAACGGTCCGGTGGCTGGTAGTAGCGCAGTGGCGCGGTGGGTAGCCCACGCAGTGCATCCAGCTGCTGCAGGACCTCGGGGGCAAAGCGCCGGGCCAGGCTGTCGCGCGGCAGCTCGAGCACTGTGCCCAGCGTGCGCAGGCCGGAGCGGCCGAGCACCGTCACCGCCTCGTTGGGCAGGCCGCAGCGCGGCAGGGGCAACTGCGCCAGCGCCGCCGGCAGTTGCTGTGCATCGATGCCGAGGCCGTCGTGGACGTTGGCCAGCACGCGCGCGGCATGTGGGGTAGGTGCGGCCACCAGACGGTGACGGAAGCCGAGTTCGTGCAGTTCGTTGCGCAGTCGCTGCTGGATCGTCAGCCAGTCACCGAACAGGGCGCGGCTGGCGCCGATCTCCAGCACCAGTGCATGCGGGAAATCGAGGCTGACCTGGGAGCTGTAGGCGTAGGCCCAGCTGGCCAGCAGCTGCCGGGTGTGCTGTTCGGCGTTGGGATCGTAATCGTGCAGGTGCATGTCCTGCACCAGCACCTGCGCAGCCGACAGCAGCATGCCCGGGCGCAGCCCGGCTGCGCGTGCCGACGGGCTGACCGCACGCAGTACGCGACGCTGTGCCGGCCCCTGCAGCAGCACCAGTGGGCGCTGCGGATCCGGCTGCAGGCGCAGCACGCTGTCCAGCGCCAGCTGCGGCAACAACAGGCAGGCCCAGTGCATGGCGCGGCCTCAGTGGGCGATGGCCAGCGGCAACGGCTGCGCCGGCGGCAGGCCGCCTCGGCACTTCAGCACCCGCACCTGGCCGTGGTCGAGCTGCAGGCGCAGGCTGGCCGGAGAGGGATTGCGCGCCGCCTGCGCCTCGCGGAACACGAAGCCCAGGCACTGGCCGCTGTCGGCGGCCACCTGCAGCCGGCGCAGGGCGCGATCGTCGGCCTGGTGTGGCCAGCACAGCACCGCTGCGCAGGCGGCAGAGCGCAGGCACTGCTCGGTGGCCCAGAGCGCCTGTTTCGGCGCTGCGTGGATGATCTGCAGCTGGGCCAGGTCCAGCCCGGCTGCCGCCCAGGCCGGGGCATGCGGGCGATAGGGCGGGGCGACCAGCACGATCGGGCGGTCACGCAGGCTCAGCTTGGCCAGCGCCGGCCAGACCAGCGCCAGCTCACCCACCCCGGGCGCCGCCTGCAGTACCTCGCACAGCCCGCTGGCCGGCCAGCCACCGCCGGGCAGGCGCGCGTCCAGTGCCGGGTGGCCGCTGGCCAGGTGGTCGCTGGCGGGCCCCTGGCGGGCCGGGCCGCGCCACAGCTGGCGCCCGTCCAGCAGCCGGTCGAGGGCGACGACGGCACCCATCAGCCGGCCCTCCAGGGGAGGCGCCGGGCGGGCTGGAAGCGGCAGGAACGGGCGGAAACGGCGGGCATGGCGCGAGTATCGACGGGCCGGTATCAGGGGCTGAGACCGGACATGCTACTCGCCTTGTGAGTAGAATTACTAATGAAATCGGAGGGTCGGGTTTCAGGTTGCTGAAGGGGTAAAGCATCCACGCATGGCGTGGATCTACTGGAGAGAGCCCCGGCAAATCCATGCCGCAGCCTGGTAGATCCACGCCATGCGTGGATGCTTTTCCCCTTCAGCAACCTGAAACCCGACCCTCCGATTTCATTAGTAATTCT
>NZ_JAPTFQ010000068.1:0-28061 GCF_030985535.1 Stenotrophomonas sp. Sm2128 | reverse complement strand
CCGCGGCATGGATGCCGCGGCCAAGCCCCCATGGACGGGTTCACGGCGTCCCCGCACTCCGACACCGCCCTGCCAACCCACGGAATGCCAGCCTTTGATGTTGACGTTGCTTCTGCAGGTGCAGGGCGCAGCCCTGCAATAAAACACCCCTTACCTCAGCTGGCTGTCCTTGCTGCCACGCCGGTTGTAGCCGGCATGCGCCTGTTCTTCGTCGTCATGCGCCTGCTGGCACGCCACGCACAGTCGAACACCAGGCACAGCCTGGCGCCGCGCCAACGGGATCGGCGCGTCGCATTCCTCACAGTGGTCCAAACCCGGGCCCTGCCGCAGCTGGCGCCGCGCGCGGGCGATCGCATCGTCGACGGTGGCGTCGATCTGGTCCTGGACCGCGCCGTCTCCCGCCCAACCGGTAGCCATGGCCATCCTCCGCAGGTGTGTCGCCTGATATGGAGACGATACACCCCGGCAAAAAGGCACGCCTTAATGTAGATCCGAGCCACGCTCGGCTGCTCTTCAGGAAGACGAACAGAGCGCGGATGGGTTCGATCAAGCCGATTGCGACTTAATCCCCTCCGTCCCCTTCTTGTTTACCAGACCAGGTCGTCCGGCACCTGGAACTGGGCGTAGTAGGCGTCGTCCTCGGCGTTGCCGGTGGAGATCTCCGCGGTCGAGCCCGGCTGGCCGTGGTCGACGATGATCGCTTCCGGGGCGCGCTCACGCACCTTCTCGGCAGCAGCACGTGGCAGCAGCGCGTAACCGTCGCCGTGGGCAACGATGACCAGCACGCCCACCGACAGCGCCTTGCGCAGCTTGGGGTCGATCAGCAGGGTGCGGATCGCCGTGCCATCGCTGAAGCGGTACTCGTCATCGCCCTTGTGGGGCACGGCATGGGCCGCGATGATCTGCTTCGCCTGCGCCTTCTGTTCAGCCTGCCTGGCCTGCGCATTGCGCTCGGCGGCCAGCGCGCGGTCGCGCTCGATCTTCTCGGCGCGGACGCGTTCAGCCTCGCGCTGGACCTCGGCCGAGGTCGATTCGGCCTTGCCCTGGCGGGCCTTGGCCTGCTCGCGCGCGGCGGCGCTGGCCTGCGACTTCTTGGCCAGGCCGGCCTTGAGCAATTGTTCCTGCAGCGCGTTGGGCTTTGCCATGGTCGGTGCGTACCGCGTGTAATCTTGGATGCCCCATTCTACCGACGCCCCGCCGCCCCTGCATGGCAGTCCTGAAGTACCTCACCGGCTATCCCGAACCCCTGGTCGCCCAGGTCAGCGAACTGCTGGCGCAGGGCAAGCTCGGCCCCTGGCTGCAGCAGCGCTACCCCGACCCGCATGAAGTGCGCAGCGACCGCCAGCTGTACGACTACACCCAGGAGCTGAAGGACCGCTACCTGCGCAAGTCGGTGCCGCTCAACAAGGTCTGCTACGACAACACGCTGGAAGTGATCAAGCACGCGCTGGGCACTCATACCGCCATTTCCCGCGTGCACGGCGGCCGCCTCAAGGCCAGCCGCGAGATCCGCATCGCCACCGTGTTCCGCCAGGCACCGGCAGCGTTCCTGCGCATGATCGTGGTGCATGAGTTGGCCCACCTGAAGGAAGCCGACCACAACAAGGCCTTCTACCAGCTGTGCCAGCACATGGAGCCGGAGTACCTGCAGCTGGAGTTCGATACCCGCCTGTACCTGACCGAGCTGGCCAACCGCGGCCAGCGCTGACCGGCCGCAGCAGCTACACTGCGCGCCCCCTGCCCGACCTTGCCGCCATGGAACCGATCCGTCTCGACAAACGCCTGTCCGCCCTGCTCGGCATCCCGCGCGGCGAAGCGCGACGCTACATCGAAGGCGGCTGGGTCACGGTCAACGGCGACGTGGTGGAGCAGCCGCAGCGCCCGGTCGATGACAGCGCGGTGATCGTCGTAGCCGCGCAGGCCAGCGATGAAAAGGCCGAGCGGGTCAGCATGCTGTTGAACAAGCCGGCCGGCGTTGCCGCTGAGACCCTGTGTGCGCTGGTCAGCAGTGACAGCCGCAGCGAACTCGATGCCAGCGACATCCGTCCGCTGCAGCGTCACTTCCATGGCCTGCAGCTGGCCGCCTCGCTTCCGGCCAGCGACAGCGGCCTGGTGGTGGTCAGCCAGGATCCGGCCGCGCTGGCCCATCTGCAGCGCAATCTGGGCCGCACCGAGCAGGAATACCTGATCGAAGTGGCCGAAGGCGGCCCGGAGCGTGGGCCATGGCTGATGGCGCGTCTGCAGCAGGAGGCCGGCGGCGGCAAGGTCAGCTGGCAGAGCGAACAACGCCTGCGCTTTGCCGGCAAGGGGCTTACCGCCAAGGGCCTGCGTGCAGCGGTGACAGCCGCCGGGCTGCAGGTGACCGGGGTGCGCCGCCTGCGTATCGGACGCGTGGCGCTGGGGCCGCTGCCGCCGGGGCAGTGGCGCTACCTGGGCAGCGACGAGCGGTTCTGAGGTGTGCGGGTCAGAGCCCTTTCCTGTGGAATGGGATCCGCCCCCATCGGTGACGCCCCCTCGGGGTGGGATCCCGTGCCGAAGGCAAGGGCTCTGACCCCCTGTCGATCCTGCAGGCATTCCTTCACGCATGGCGTGGCTCTACCATCGGGGCATGAGCCTGCCCAAGCCGCTGTGGCGACGCCTGCTGCGCATCGCTGCAATCATTCTCGCTGCGCTGGTGCTGCTGGTGCTGTCCGGCCTGCTGCTGGCCGACCACCTCACGCCGCAGGCACGGGGCACGCCTTCGCATGTGCTGCCACTGCAGCCGGCGCAGACCCGCATCGACCAGCAGATCGTGCCATTGCAGGAGGCCCATCCCGGCCAGTCCGGCGTGGCCTTCCTCAGTGATGGCATGGATGCCTTCGCCGCACGCGCGATGATCACCACGCACGCAGGCCGCAGCCTGGACCTGCAGTACTACATCTGGCACGACGACCTGATCGGCCACCTGATGGCCAAGGCGCTGTATGACGCCGCCGAGCGCGGCGTGCGCGTGCGCATCCTGCTTGATGACATGAATGCCAAGGACAAGGACGCGCTGATGATGGCGCTCGATGCGCATCCGAACATCGAGATCCGCCTGTACAACCCGTTCCGCAACCGGACCGGCATCCTGCGCATGGTGGAGATGGTGCAGCGCTTCTTCAGCGTGAACCACCGCATGCACAACAAGAGCTGGATCGCCGATGGCCGCGTCGCGATCGTCGGTGGCCGCAACATCGGCGAGGAGTATTTCAGCGCGCGCACCGATGTGAACTTCCAGGATCTGGACCTGCTGGTCGCCGGCCCCGCCGTGGAGCAGGCCAACCGCATCTTCGACGACTACTGGAACAGCGAAACCGCCATTCCGGTATCCGCGCTTGCCTTCCATACCGACGCACAACTGCGCCTGCTGGTGCGCGAATCGGACCATGAGGCGCAGCGGGACGTGGCCCGGCCGTACCTGGCGCGCGTGGCCGAATCGCGCAAGCGGCAGCGCCCGAGCCCCGAGCCGCTGCGCTGGAGCGGTGCAGTGCGCATCGTGTCCGACCCGCCGATGAAGCACCGCAAGGACGATCGCGCTGCCTGGCTGGTGTCGACCCTGATCAGCGAGCTGCAGGCCGCCAGGCACAAGGCCCTGTTGATCTCGCCCTACTTCGTTCCCGGCAAGGAGGGCCTGGATGGCTTTTCGGCCATGTCCGGGCGGGGCGTGCAGGTCGGCGTGGTCACCAACTCACTGGCCGCCAATGACGTCGCCGCCGTACATGGTGGCTACATGGGCTACCGCGTGCCGTTGCTCGAAGCCGGCGTCCACCTTTACGAACTGAAGGCACAAGGGCAGTCCGGCGATGCCGGCGTGTTCGGCAGCAGCGGCGCCAGCCTGCATACCAAGGCGTTCCTGGTCGATGACCGCCGCGGTTTTGTCGGTTCGTTCAACCTCGACCCGCGCTCGGCCTATCTGAACACCGAGATGGGCGTGCTGTTCGACGACCCGGTGCTGGGCGCACAGCTGCGGGACGAGTACCTGCGCCTGGCTGATCCCAGGCACAGCTGGTGGCTGGCGCTGGATGACCGTCGCCGGTTGCGCTGGCTGGAGCGCGAACCGCCACCGCACTGGGTGGAGGCGGAGCCGGGGGCAACAGCGCGCAAACGCTGGTTGTCGCGGGTGATCAGCTGGCTGCCGGTCGAATCGCAGCTGTAGCGCTCAGGGCGTTGGACCCGCCTCTTCCTGTCCGGCCTCATCACGTGTTTCCACGCTGCGTCCATGCAGGCGCCGCCAGATCCAACGCAGGGCATGCGGCGGCGCTGAAGGCAACTGTTCGAGCAGGGCCAGCATGCGGCTCTGGCTGGCATGTCCATGCCGGCACAGCAGGCTGGCTGCCGCCGCAGCGCTGGCCAGACGCAGGCTGTCGGCGAGTGGGCCATCGGCCTCCGGCGCCAGTGCCTGGTGCACGGGCTCGGGCAGCTCCCAGGCTGCAGCCACGCGTTGTGCCAGCGGCAACGACCATTGCTGGAGCAGTTGCAGGGCCAGCGCCGGCTCCACGGTTTCGTCGCGTGCCTGCGCTTCCTGCAGCAGCTGGCGCATCACCAGCGCTGACCCCAGCCCCTGCACCAGGCCCAGCCACTGCGCAGCGAAGGCATCACCGAAGGTGACCGTGCGCGCATGATCGGCGGCCGCACGCGAAGCCAGCAGTGCGTGCTCCCAGATGATCGTGCTGAACTGCGGAAACATGCCGCACTGCACCTGCATCACCGGCTGCACCAGCACTGCGCTGATGATCTGGCGCACGCCCTCGGTACCGACCAGGGTCACCGCACGCTGCAGGCTTTCCACTGGCCGCTCATGCACCTTGTAGGCCGGGCTGTTGGCGATGCGCAGCAGATTTCCGGTCAGCACCGGGTCCTGGCCGATGATCGCCGCCATCACCCGTGCCGAGGCGGCATCGTCGTTGACGGTCTGGATCAGCTGCGGCAGCAGTTGCGGGCGCCGTGGCAGGTGCCGGGCGGCCCAGTCACGGTCCTGCAGCGCGCGCGCCACCGCTTCGCCGAGTGCCGGATCCTGCACGGGGGCAGGCTCGCCAGCCAGCCGTGGGTACAGGGCAAGTGCATGCAGGCCGCGCTGCAGGTGGGCGGCGATCTCACCGGCCTGCAGCGCCTCGCCCTGAAGGCTGGCTGCGGCAGCAGCGACCGCCTGTCGCGATACGGCCGCCAGGCGCAACGGAGCCGCCCCGGTCGAGCGCGCCAGCCAGCCGCGCAGCGATCGCCACCAGGCCGGCGTCATCGCCGCCTGCCCTGTCGTTGTGGTGCCCTTGCCGTCACTGACCGCCCTGCCTCTTCACGCGAATCCGGCCACCCGCCGTCGTCGCAGCATCGGCCGCACTTTCATCTTCTTTAACCGGAAGGGCGGCGATGTCGACGGCAGCGACCGGGGGAATGGACTAGAATGGCGCCGCGCGACCCGTCCCCCTGCACTGACGACGTCGCTTTTTTTGTTTTGGGACCCTACCGTTCACTGGCCGTTCGCTGCAGTTCGCCGCTGTTCGCGCCATCGGAGACGCCATGCTATTCGAAACCCTCGCCACCACCGGCCACGAACAAGTGGTGTTCTGCCACAACCACGATGCCGGCCTGAAGGCGATCATCGCCATCCACAACACCACCCTGGGCCCCGCCCTGGGCGGCGTGCGCATGCGCCCTTACGCCAGCACCGACGAGGCGCTGGCCGATGTGCTGCGGCTGAGCCGGACGATGACCTACAAGAATGCGCTGGCCGGGCTCAACGTGGGCGGCGGCAAGGCGGTGATCATCGGCGACCCGAAGACGGACAAGACCGAGGTACTGTTCCGCGCCTTCGGCCGCTACGTCGATTCACTGGGCGGCCGCTACATCACCGCCGAGGACGTTGGCACCGACGTCAACGACATGGAGAACATCTACCTGGAGAGCCAGTTCGTGACCGGCGTGCACCAGGTCCATGGTGGCTCCGGCGATCCGGCGCCTTTCACGGCCTACGGCGCACTGCAGGCGCTGATGGCGTCGATGCGCTTCAAGTTCGGCCATGAGGAAGTAGGCAAGACCAGCATCGCGGTGCAGGGTCTGGGCCACATCGGCATGGAACTGGTGAAACTGCTGCGTGACCGCGGTGCCAAGCTGTATGTCACCGACCTGGACAGTGCCCTGGTTGATCGTGCAGTCAGCGATTTCGGCGCCGAGGCGGTCAAGCCGGACGAGATCCACGAAGTGAACGCCGATGTGTTCGCACCGTGTGCGCTGGAAGGCGCGATCAACGCCGACACGCTGCCGCGGATCAAGGCCAAGATCATCTGCGGCACTGCCAACAACCAGCTGTCGAGCCTGGAGATCGGCGACGAACTGCATGCGCGCGGCATCCTCTACGCCCCCGACTACGCCGTCAACGCCGGCGGTGTGATGAACGTGTCGCTGGAGATCGACGGCTACAACCGCGAACGCGCGATGCGCCTGATCCGCAGCATCTACCACAACCTCACCCGCATCTTCGAACTGTCGCAGCGCGAGAACATCGCGCCGCAGCGGGCCGCCGATCGCATTGCGGAAAGCCGCATCCTGTCGATCGGCAAGCTGAAGATGCCGCTGGGCCGCAGCACTCCGCGACTGGGCAACCTGCGCGGCGGCTGAGGCTGCAGACGTCGCGCCGGGAGCCTTCCCGGCGCGACCGATTGCTCAGAACCCGGTGCTGTAGCGCAACGCAGCCTGCCGCGCGCCCTCGCCACCGATACGCTGGTCGAAACCCAGGCTCAAGCGGCCATTGCGGCCCCACCACGATTCCAGCGCGACGCCGATCAGCGCACTGCCGCGCGGCGCATTCCAGCCTGCCAGCGGCGCCCAGGCATCCACGCCGACAAAACTGGCCTGCCAATCGGCGTCACCGCCGTCCAGCCGCTGCTGCCACTCGGCGTGTCCGCGCAGGTTCCAACGCCCCCAGCCCCGCTCGCCACGGATGCCGGCCAGCATCTGGCTGCGCTGCGCGCGGGTGGCATCACCCCGCAGGCCGAAGCCGAAACCGCCCAGCTCATTGAACGCATCGGTATCGACACGCGTGGTGCTGGCACCGAGGTAGGGCGTCACCGAAGCCCCTGCGCGGCCCAGGCGATATCCGCCTTCCACGCTGGCGCTGCTGAAACGCCCGCCGTAACGCGCCGAGACACCATAGGCGCCCGCACCCAGCAGCAGCTGGCGATCCAGCGCGCGGGTGAACTGGCCACTGCCGAACTGGGCCAGCGCATAGCCACGCCCCAGGCTCCAGCCAGCGTACAACTGTGCCTGCGCCTGGCGGTCGCGCCCGCGATCACCGCCGAAGCTGCTGCCTCCATTGCTGCGGGTCTCGCCGAAGGCGACGCCCATCAGGCCGTTGCCGCCCAGAGGCAGATCCTGGCCGGCCATCCAGCCCCGGCTGTCGGCGGCGTTGCCGGCGAAGCTGCCCTGCCCCGCCTCACCCAGCGCGCTCTGCCAGCTCCCGCGCAGGCGCGGGGTGGCCTGTACACGATCGAAGCGCTCGGCAATCGCACGCCGCGACATGTCGATGCTGTCGAAGGTGGCGGCCTCGGCGCGGGCATGCGCCTGGCCGGACAGGCTCTGCAGGCTGTCGGCCAGGCCCTGCTGGCCGCCTCCGGCCCACTGCAGCGCACCGGCTGCCGCACCGAAGGGCGATCCCTGCAGGCCGGTGTTGCCGTCGAGCACTGCGAATGCGCCTTCCAGTCGCTGCGCTGCGGCTTGTGCGGAGGCGCTCAGGCCACTGGCTGCGGCGGTGACGCTGACCTGGTTCACGTTCAACCAGGCGTTGTTGCTGTCGTAGCCATACGTGGGTGCCACCAGGGTCAGCCCCTGCAGGCCGGTAGAAGTGGCTTGGGTACTGAAGGTGCCGTTCAGGCCACCCGCGGCGTGGATGAGGTCCTGGCGCGTTCCGTTCTGCGGCACATAGCCGGAGACGAAGCCGTGCACACGCACACCGCCATTGATCGTTGCGTTGCCGGTGACCTGAAGTGCGTTGGCACCGAGCGCGATCATCAGCTGCGCGCCGGGCTGCTGGGTGTAGTTGCCCTCGATGGTGCCGGTGGTGTTGCCGGTGGTGAGGAACACGCTGCCGCCGTTGACCACATCGCCGATCACCCGCGGCGTGCCACCGTTGAACTGCAGACCGGTGGAATCCGGGTCGGGCTGGGCGAGGATCGTCACATTGGAACGGATCACGCCACCGTTCTGCAGCGTCAGGATGCCGCGCTCGATGCGGGTGGCGCCGGAATAGCTGTTGTTGCCGGCCAGTACCAGCTTGCCTCCGCCCTGCTTGACCAGGCCACCGCTGCCGGTGATGTCGTTGCTCCACATCGAGTTGGTCGAGCCGGCATCAACGTTGGCAACCACATCGCCCCAGTCGAAGCGGCCGGGACCGTTGATCGCGCGACCGACATCGAGCAGGCCATAGCCGAACACCGGATCCACGCCGGGCGCACCGATGTCCTTGGCAGTGCCCAGCAGGGTCTGCCTCACCAGATCGTTGTTGAAGTAGGGGAAGCGCTGCCAGACCAGCGCCGCCGCACCGGAGACCAGCGGCGCGGCGAACGAGGTGCCGTAGTTCCAGTAGTAGCTGCCACCGTTGGCATCCGGGTAGACCGCGCTGCCCGGCGCTGCCAGGCAGTAGCGGGCCGCCTGGCCGCAGGCATTCGAATAGCTGGCCAGCGCGCCCGGCGTAAACGGGTCCACCGCCGTGGCCACCAGCCAGCCGCGCTCCAGATCGGCCGCCGGAAGCGTGCCTGCCACGCCCTTCTGGCTGGGCAGCGCGGCCAGGCTGCTCGGCTCGCTGCGGCCGTCATTGCCGGCGGCGAACACCACCAGGCCACCGTGGTTGATCACGAACGGCCGGTATTCGGCGGCTACCTGCGCGGTGGTCGGCAGGTCGGTCCAGTACAGGCCGCCCCACGAGTTGTTCATCACCTTCACGTTGTAGCTGATCAGGTCCTGGTGGACCTGGGCCACGCCCAGCGGCCCACTGAAGGCATTGCCCTGGCCACTGCCGTCATCGGTCGGCGGCTTGTCGGAAATGATTCTTGCCGAGACGATCTGGGCGCCTGGCGCGATACCGCCCGGCCAGGTCCCCACTGCTGCGCCGGCGGCGAGGCTGGCCACGGCGGTGCCATGCCCGACCACGTCATCAACCGCCAGGTTGTTCCTGGCGGGATCGATGTAATTGAAGTTGGCCAGCACGCGACCATTCAAGGCCACCGCGTTGCGCTGCACGCCCGAATCGACGATGCCGATGCGCACGCCCTGCCCGGTCAGGCCGGCGGCCTGTGCGGCACGCGCGTTGGTGACTGAAAGATGCGCGTCAAAGGCCGGCTCCTGCGGCTTGGCCGGCGGTGGTGTCGTCGGCGGAGGCGTGGTTGGAGGGGTCGGCGTGGTCGGGGGCGGGTCGACGCGCACGTTGCTGCCGCCTCCGCCGCCTCCACCACAGGCCGTCAGCGCCATCGCCAGCGCGGTTGCCAGCACAGACCTCACCATCATCGTTCGCTCCATCGATTCCTTCCCGTGAACGTTGGCCTGCCTTCATCCCGGCAGGCGTTCGGCGCCGCACAGCGGCAGCCCTCCCCGACCCTCTATACTTGGGCCGACCCCCACGCAGTCTGCCGGGAAACCGGGGCGCATCCAACGGCCTCCGGTCTCCTTTCCGAACATTGCTTACGCATCAACGAGATTGCCATGTCCAACATCGTCATCGCCGCCGCCAAGCGCACCGCCATCGGCTCCTTCCTCGGCCAGTTCAACGGCGTGCCGACCCCGACCCTCGGCGCTGCAGCCATCGCCGCCGCGCTGGAACAATCGGGTGTCCCGGCCAGCGACGTTTCCGAAGTCCTGATGGGCTGCGTGCTGCCGGCCAACCTCGGCCAGGCGCCCGCCCGCCAGGCGGCGATCGCCGCCGGCATCCCGCTGTCGGCCGGTGCCACCACGCTGAACAAGGTGTGCGGCTCGGGCATGAAGACCATCATGCTCGGCCATGACCTGATCAAGGCCGGCTCGGCCAGCATCGTGGTCGCCGGCGGCATGGAATCGATGTCCAACGCCCCGCACATGCTGCCGAACTCCCGTACCGGCAACCGTTTCGGCAACTTCCAGGCGGTCGACCACATGGCCCACGATGGCCTGGTCAACGCCTATGACGGCAAGGCCATGGGCGAATTCGCCGAGTGCGCGGTGGACAAGTACCAGTTCAGCCGCGAAGAGCAGGACGCCTATGCGATCGAGTCGGTCAAGCGCGCGCAGGCTGCCCAGGCCAATGGTGCGTTCGCCGACGAGATCGTCGCGGTGAAGGTAGCCACCCGCAAGGGTGACGTCGAGGTCGCCACCGACGAGCAGCCGGGGCGCTCGGACATCGCCAAGATCCCGACCCTGCGTCCGGCCTTCAAGAAGGACGGCAGCGTGACCGCCGCCAGTTCCTCCAGCATCTCCGACGGTGCCGCCGCGGTGGTGCTGCTGACCGAAGAGGATGCCGCCGCGCGAGGCATCACGCCACTGGCCCGCATCGTCGGCCACGCCACCCACTCGCAGGAACCGGAGTGGTTCACCACCGCGCCGATCGGCGCGCTGCACAAGCTGCTGGGCAAGACCGGCTGGTCGCTGGACCAGGTCGATCTGTTCGAAATCAACGAAGCCTTTGCCGTGGTGGCGATGGCCCCGATGCGCGAACTGGGCATCCCTCACGACAAGCTCAACGTGAATGGCGGCGCCTGCGCACTGGGTCACCCCATCGGTGCCTCCGGCGCACGTCTTGTGGTGACCCTGGTCAACGCTCTGCGCACGCGTGGTGGCAAGCGCGGCATTGCCACCCTCTGCATCGGCGGCGGCGAAGCAACTGCAATCGCCATCGAATTGATTTAAAAAGATTTAACGATGATTTCGCAAAAATGAATGCGGGATCGCTTGACACCCAATCTTGGCTTGTCATCATGTTGTCGGCGCGCAGCATGCGCGTTGCCTAATTCTAACGACGAGGATTTACACAATGAGCATCAACAAGCTGCTGGTCGCGATGTCCCTGGCTCTGGCCCTGGCCGCCTGCTCGAAGCAGGAAGCTGCCCAGGACGCCGCTGCTTCGGCCAACGAAGCCGCCACCGAAGCCCAGGCTGCTGCCGACCAGGCCGCCGCTGCTGGCGCCCAGACCGCCGACGCTGCCCAGCAGGCCGCTGACACCGCCGCCACCGCTGCTGACGCCGCCACCGACGCCGCTGCCCAGACCGCCGGTGCTGCCACCGACGCTGCTGCCGGCGCTGCTGCTGACGCTGCCAAGGCTGCTGAAGGCACCGCTGAGAAGGCCAAGGACGCTGCTGAAGAAGCCAAGAAGTAATAACTTCTTTCTTCACGCTGTTCTGGAAAAGCCGCTGGTTCACCAGCGGCTTTTTCTTTGCGTGGATGCCGGCGATCAAGCCCCTGCATCGCGACCCGGTCTTCACAACGGCATGAATAGGCTGGCGTCCCCATCCATTGCAGTGCCGGAGACCGCCATGAAGATTCGTCCGATCACCACCACCCTGCTGGCCGCCTCCCTGCTGCTGGCCCTGGCCGCCTGCAAGGGCCCGGAAGCCGAACAGGCCAAGCAGGACGCGCAGCAGGCGGCCGACAGCGCCGGCGCTGCCGCCCGCGACGCCGTCGACAAGGCTGCTGCCGCCACCCGCGAAGCCGCCGACAAGACCGCCGCCGCTTCCGAGCAGGCCGCCGCCGATACCCAGCAGGCGCTGGACAAGGCCGCAGACGCCACTGCCAACGCCGCCGACAAGGCCAAGGACGCCGCAACCGACGCCGCCGCGCACGCCAGCGACGCCACCGCCGACGCCGCGCAGAAGGTCGCCGACAAGGCCCGCGATGTCGCCAATGACGCCAAGGCCAACGCCGCCAAGGAAGAAGCCAAGCACTAAGCCTTACCGGCAGCCGAGCACCGGCTCGGCTCCACAGGAAAAGCCGCGGCACTGCCGCGGCTTTTCTGCTTTTCGCTCCCTGCTTCTTCTGTTGATTCCGTGGTGTGCGCCCACGGAAAGTGTCCAAGGACGCGCGGGTAGGTGGCGCAGGGGCGTAAGCGCCATGGATGGCGCGCCCGAGCCTTATCTGATGAAAATCTGTCAGCGTAGGTGTCGAGAGCCGGCGTTGGCCGCCCCTACGGCAGCGCGCGCGCCAGCATCGCCGTCAGCTCCAGCCCCGCCGGCAGCGTCCCGAACGCCAGCCCATGCTCCCCTTCCAGCCGGCTACGCACGAACGCCTCCGCCATCGGACTGCGCGCACGCAGCAGCAGCGCCGCCTGCAGCAGCAGCGCAGTGCGCTCGCAGAACAGCCGCGCCTGCGCTTCCTCCGGTGGCGGCGCCGCTGCCCAACGCTGCAATGCTGCTGCATAGCGCGCATCACGGTCAGCCACCGACGCCAGCTCACCGCGCAACGCCGCCATCGCCTCCGGTTCACGCGCCAGCGCACGCAGCACATCCAGGCACTGGATGTTGCCGCTGCCCTCCCAGATCGAATTCAACGGTGCCTGCCGGTAAAGGCGGGGCAGCATCGACTCCTCAACGTAGCCGGCACCGCCCAGGCATTCCTGCGCTTCATTGACGAAGGCCGGCGCACGCTTGCACAGCCAGTACTTGCCCAGCGCCGTCCCCAACCGCGCCATCGCCGCTTCATTGGCATCCACACCGGCACGATCCACCGCGCGTGCGATGCGCATCGCCAACACCGTGGCTGCTTCCGACTCCAGCGCCAGATCAGCCAGCACGTTGGTCATCAGCGAGTGCTCCACCAGCAGCTTGCCGAAGGTGCGCCGATGGCGTGCATGATGCAGCGCCTGCGCCAGCGCCATGCGCATCTCCGCGGCCGCACCCAGCATGCAGTCCAGACGGGTCATCATCACCATGCCGATGATGGTCGCCACGCCACGCCCTTCTTCGCCCACGCGCCATGCCTGCGCGCCACAGAACTCGACCTCGCTGGACGCATTGGACCAGTCACCCAGCTTGTCCTTCAGCCGCATCAGCCTGAATGCATTGCGGTCGCCATCGGCCAGCCGGCGCGGCATCAGCAGGCAGGTCAGCCCGCCCGGTGCCTGCGCCAGCACCAGGAAGCCATCGCACATCGGCGCGGAAAAGAACCACTTGTGGCCGACCAGGCGGTAACGTTGGCCATCGATCGGCTCGGCGCGCGTGCTGTTCGCACGTACATCCGAGCCGCCCTGCTTCTCGGTCATGCCCATGCCCAGCGTGATGCCGTTTTTGTCCGCCACCGGCACGTCGCGCGGGTCATAGACCGGCGCGGCGGCCTTGCGCGCCCAGTCGGCCAGGTACGGGTGCGACTGCAGCACTGCCACCGCCGCATGGGTCATGGTCAAGGGGCAACTGGTGCCAGCTTCGGCCTGGTGGTGCAGGTAGCTCAGCGCCGCACGCGCGACGTGTGCGCCGGGCTGCGGCTCGTGCCAGGACAGACCCGCCACGCCATGCTGCTTCGCTGCGGACATCAGCTGGTGGTACGCAGGGTGGAACTCGACCGTATCAATGCGGTGGCCCTGCGCATCGTGCGTACGCAGCCGCGGGCGATCACGGTTGGCATCGAAGCCGAGCCGGTACAACTCGTCGCCGGCCAAGGCCGCGTACACGGCCAGGCGTGGCGCTAAGGCACCGGCACCCTCGCGATGCACCGCCTCCGCCAACGCCACATCGTCGGTCCACAGATGGCGGCCCACGAACGGTGGCGGCTGGTTCAGCACCACATGGGTTTCAAACGGCGCGTTGCTGCTGAAGCTGGGTCCACTCATCCGGTCCATCCTGGCGGCAAGAGGTATGCGGTCCGATTGTGCCGCATGCCCCGCCAAGCCCGTGTTCAGGCCGGTTCTCACCGCCTGCACGAAGCGCAGGCCACAGTGGCCGCATGGAAGGCAATGACGATCTGGTAGTGCTGCGTCCGGAGGGGCTGTACTGCGCCGCGGGAGATTTCCACATCGATCCCTGGCGCCCGGTGCCGCGCGCGGTCATCACCCATGGCCACGGCGACCACGCGCGCCCGGGCATGGGCGAATACCACTGCAGCGAAGGAAGCCTGCCGATCCTGCGCTGGCGGCTGGGCGATGTTGGCGTGCAGGCACACGCCGAGGGGGTGCCGTTCCGCTTGGGCCGGGTGCAGGTATCGCTGCATCCGGCCGGTCACGTGCTCGGTTCGTCGCAGGTGCGCATCGACGATGGTGAACGGGTGTGGGTGGCGTCCGGCGACTACAAGCGCCAACCCGACCCGACCTGCACGCCCTTCGAAGTGGTGCCCTGCGATACGTTCATTACCGAAGCGACGTTCGCGCTGCCGATCTATCGCTGGCCGGACACCCCGGCGGTCGCCGCAGAGATCGTGGCGTGGCGCCGCGAATGCGAACAACGTGGCGAAGCGGCGATCCTGCTGTGCTATGCACTCGGCAAGGCGCAGCGGGTGCTGGCCGAGTTGTTGCCACTGGACGACCGCCCCGCGTGGCTGCACGGCGCCATCGCCAATGGCGTGTCGGTCTACCGGCAGGCCAACATCCCGATGCTGGAGACGCTCACCGTCGCCGAACAGGGGCGTCAACCCGATGCCGCCGGCCAGTTGATCCTGGCCCCACCCTCGGCCGCAGGCACGCCGTGGATGCGCCGCTTCGGGCCGCATCAACTGGGGTTCGCCTCGGGGTGGATGCAGCTGCGCGGCAACCGGCGGCGGCGCAACGTCGACCGGGGCTTCGTCATTTCCGATCACGCTGATTGGCCCGCGCTGCTGCAGACCATCGAACAGACCGGCGCGCAGCGGGTCATCGCCACCCATGGCAATACCGATGCATTGATTCCGTTCCTGCGCGAGCGCGGCGTGGCGGCTGAAGCCTTTCGCACCGACTTCGGGAGCGAGGAATGAAGGCCTTCGCCGCGCTCTACCAGCGCCTGGACCGCAGTACTGCGACGCTGGACAAGCGCGCCGCACTGGTCGACTACTTCCGCCACGCAGCGGCGCACGATGCGGCGTGGGCGCTGTACCTGCTCAGCGGCGGCAAGGTCGGCGGCACACGTCGCAGGATCGCCGCCAGTGGTGAGCTGCGCAGCTGGATTGCCGAGGAATCCGGACTGCCCGCCTGGCTGGTGGAAGACAGCTACGCTCAGGTCGGCGATCTGGCCGAAACACTGACACTGCTGCTGGATGACCCCTTGCATCCCGCCGCCGACCGGCCGTTGTCGGACTGGATCGAGCAGCATCTGCTGGCGGTGGCCAACCAGCCCGAAGTGGTGCGCCGTGCGGCGGTCGTCGCCGGCTGGCGGCAGCTGTGCAGCGGCGAGCGCCTGGTGTTCAACAAGCTGCTCACCGGCGCGCTGCGCGTGGGTGTCTCGCAACGGCTGGTGCAGCAGGCGCTGGCAGAATGGTCCGGCCTGGACATCGCGCGCATCGCCCAGCGCATGCTCGGCGAGTGGGTGCCCTCTCCCGCGTTGCTGGGGCAGCTGCTGTCGCCGGATGAACTGCCACTGGACCGGCAGCAGCCGTACCCGTTCTTCCTGGCCTCACCGCTGGAGGGCGAACCGGGCGAACGGCTGGGTCCGGTCGAAGACTGGCTGCTGGAGTGGAAGTGGGATGGAATCCGTCTGCAGCTGCTGCGCCGACGCGGTGAAGTGGCGCTGTGGTCACGTGGCGAAGAACGGCTGGATGGCCGCTTCCCGGAAATTGAACAGGCCGCGATGGCGCTGCCCGACGGCTGCGTGCTGGACGGAGAACTGCTGGCCTGGGACGAGAGCGACGACCTGCCACGCGCCTTCACCGCGCTGCAGACCCGCATCCAGCGTCGCAAGCCCGGTGCAGCGACCTTGCGCAACACCCCGGTGCGCGTGCTTGCCTACGACCTGCTTGAACGCGATGGCGAGGATCTCCGCGGGCTGCCACTGCAGCAACGGCGTGCACAGTTGGCCGAGGTCATCGGTGCCCTCGGCGATACGCGCATCCAGCTGTCGCCCGACGTACCCGCTGGAGACTGGCTGCAGGCGGCCACGTTGCGGGAGGCCGCCCGTGAGCGGGGCGTGGAAGGGTTGATGCTGAAACGCCGGACGTCCGCCTACCAGTCAGGGCGACGGCGCGGCGACTGGTGGAAATGGAAGGTCGACCCCCTGACCATCGATGCCGTGCTGCTGTATGCGCAGGCCGGCCATGGACGGCGCAGCACGCTGTACACCGATTACACCTTCGGCGTCTGGGACGGCGATACGCTGGTGCCGGTGGCCAAGGCCTATTCGGGCCTGGATGACAAGGAAATCCTGGCCCTCGATCGCTGGATCCGCGCCAACACCCGTGAACGGTTTGGCCCGGTGCGCAGCGTGCGTGCCGAACAGGTGTTTGAACTGGGCTTCGAGGCAGTCAACCGCAGCAGCCGGCACAAATCCGGCATCGCCGTGCGCTTTCCCCGCATCCTGCGCTGGCGCCACGACAAGCCCGCCGCCGAAGCCGACCAGCTGGCCACGCTGCAGGCGCTGGCGCGATGAACCGCCGCGAGGCGTTGCGCCGGCTGGAAGACTGGTTCGCTGCGCGCGGCTGGCGCTCACTGCCGTTCCAGCGCGCGATGTGGCGGCACTATCTGGCGGGCGACTCCGGGCTGCTGCACACCCCCACCGGCAGCGGCAAGACGCTGGCCATGTTCGGCGGCCCGCTGCTGCAGGCGATGCTCGATCCACCGTCGGCACCGCGCCGGGCCAGCGCGGTGCGGCCGCTGCAGGTGCTGTGGGTGACGCCGCTGCGGGCATTGGCCAGTGATACCGCACGTGCGCTGCAGGCAGTGATCGACGGGCTGGGCCTGGGCTGGCGGGTCGGCCTGCGCAGCGGCGACGCCAGCAACCGCGAGCGCCGGCAGGCCCGCGAAGGCCGCGTCGACGTACTGGTGACCACGCCGGAATCGCTGGCACTGCTGCTGAGCTATCCCGACACACTGCCACGCATGCGCCAGCTGCGCTGCGTGGTGGTGGACGAATGGCATGAACTGCTGGGCAACAAGCGCGGCGTCCTGCTGCAGCTGAACCTGGCGGTGCTGCGCGACGCCGCCCCTTCCCTGCAGCTTTGGGGACTCTCGGCCACGCTGGGCAATCTGCAGGAGGCACGCGACGTGCTGCTGCCCGGGCAGCCCAACGCGCCCATCGTGCAGGGCGTTCGTCCGCGCGCGATCAGCGTGCGCAGCCTGCTGCCGGAACCCGGTGAACGTTTCCCTTGGGCGGGGCATCTCGGCCTGGCGCAGCTGCCGCGCGTGCTGGACGCGCTGATGGCCGTACGCAGCAGCCTGCTGTTCACCAACACCCGCGCGCAGGCCGAGCTGTGGCACCAGGCGCTGGCTGCGGTATGGCCGGAAGACGCGGACACGCTGGCACTGCATCATGGCTCGCTGGATCCAGCACTGCGCCAGCAGGTGGAAGACGGCCTGCGCGCAGGCGCGTTGCGCTGCGTGGTGGCGACCTCCAGCCTCGATCTCGGCGTGGATTTCCCGGAGGTTGAACAGGTACTGCAGCTGGGCAGTCCCAAGGGCGTGGCGCGGCTGCGCCAGCGCGCCGGGCGCGCACGCCATCGTCCCGGCGCCGGGGGGGCCATCGTCTGCATACCCAGCCACGCACTGGAACTGGCCGAATATGCAGCGGTGCGCCGCGCACTGCACGAAGGCGTGGTCGAAGCGCGTCGACCGCCGACGTTGTCACTGGACGTGCTGGCACAGCATGCGGTCAGCCGCGCCCTCGCTGGCGGCTTTGACAGTGATGCGCTGCTGGCGCAGGTGCGTCGCACCCATGCCTTCGCCACGCTGGGCGATGAACAATGGCGGGCCGTGCTGGACTTCATCGTGCAGGGTGGGCAGGCGCTGGCGCAGTACCCCGATTTCCACAAGGTCGTGCGCGATGCCGATGGCAGCTACCGCATGCACGATCGCCGCCAGGCGCTGCGGCACCGCCTGTCGATCGGCACCATCAGCAGCGATGGCAGCGTGCGCGTGCAGTTCCTGCGCGGTGGCGGGCTTGGTGCAGTGGAGGAGCAGTTCGCCAGCCGCCTGCGTCGCGGCGACCGTTTCCAGTTCGCCGGGCGCCTGCTGGAACTGGTGCAGCTGCGCGACATGACCGCTTTCGTGCGGCTGGCACGAGGGCGCGGCGATGGTGTGGTGCCGCGCTGGCAGGGAGGCCAGTTGCCACTGTCGATGCCACTCGGCCGTGAGCTGGAGTGGGTGCTGTCCGGCGCCGACGACAGTGCCGAATCCCGCTGGTTGTCACCGTTGCTGGCACTGCAGCAGCAGCTGTCGGCGCTTCCCGGCCCAGAGCACCTGCTGGTGGAAGAGGTGCGGCGCCGCGAAGGCCAGTTCATGTTCGTCTACCCCTTTGCCGGCCGCCACGTACACGAGGCACTGGCCGCGCTGTTGGCGCTGCGCTGCACCCGCCAGCAACGCAACAGCATTGGCTATGCGGTGAACGATCATGGCCTGGTGCTGGCGCCGGCGCGGCCGATCGATCTGGATGAGGCGCAATGGCGTGCGTTGTTCGGCAATGAGCGGTTGCTGGACGATCTGCGCGCCGCAGTGAACCTGGGCGAGCTGGCGCGACGTCAGTTCCGGGGCATCGCACGCGTAGCAGGCCTGCTGGTGCCCAGCCTGCCCGGTGGCATGCCACGGTCGCTGCGCCAGCTGCAGGCGTCCGCGGGCCTGCTGTACGACGTGCTGCGCGAGCACGATCCGGAACACCTGCTGCTGGCGCTGGCGGAACATGAAGTGCTGTACGACAGCCTCGACCTGCCGGGGGTGCAGCAGGTACTGGAGCGGATCGGCACGCAGCAGCTGTCGCTGCAGCGACCGTCATCACTCACGCCGCTGGGCTTTCCATTGTGGGCCGAACGCCTGCGCGGTCAGTTCAGCAATGAAGACTGGCGTATGCGCGTGCAGCGCGCGGCCCAGCAACTGGAGCGCCGCCATGACCGATGAATTGCCGCTGCTGCTTGCTGGTGAGTCCGTGGTCCTGGTGGGCGCGCGTGCGCTGTACTGGCCCGCGCGGCAGGCACTGCTGATCGCAGACCTCCATCTGGGCAAGGCCGATGTGTTCCGTCGCGCCGGCATCGCGCTGCCCAGCGGCGGCACCGGCGAAGACCTGCAACGCTTGCAGCGGCTTCTGGACCTGCATGCCTGCCGCGAGCTGTGGATCCTGGGCGACATCCTGCATGGGCCGGCGCATCGCGCTGGGTGGTACCAGCAATGGCTGGGATGGCGTGAACGCAATGCTTCGCTGGACGTGCATGTCCTGCGCGGTAATCACGACCGCCAGCTGCCGCATGCGCAGTTGCAGGTCCAGATCCACGATGAAGTACGACTGCGGCCGTTCCTGCTTCGGCATGAGCCGATGCCCGATGCGGCGCTGCATGTGATCGCCGGGCATCTGCACCCGCAGGTTGCCTTGAAGCCACTGCGACGGCGCTTCCCCGCGTTCTGGCTGCGTGACCGGATGACGGTCCTGCCCGCCTTCTCCGCATTCACTGCAGGCATCGTGCCTGCCCCCGCCCGCGGCGAACAGATGATCGCCTGCGTGGAAAGCGGCCTGGTGGAACTGCCGGTCGCCTGACTCAGGCCGGGCCAATGCCCAGCTGCGGCATCAACTGGAAATCAGGGGTGTCATTCTCACGCCGCCGCGGCAAGGCCTGGATTGCCGCCAGCATCTCCTGCGCGCAGGTCCGGATGCGTGCGTGGTGTTCCGGCGACGCATGGCTGACCAGGCTGCCGACATGGAACTCGAATACATCCTCCAGTACGTCGGGCTGGTCCTCGTGCAGCATCTGCAGCAGTCCACGCAGCTTGCAGATTTCCGACTCCAGCTCCTCGACCGCGAACAACATGGCATCCTCCTCTTCAACATCAGGCGGCACGTCCGGGCCGCAACAGGCCGCAACGGCAGCGCCGCCCGGGCCACGCGCGATGTTGATCACGGAAAGGAAAACGGGCGACGCGCAGTCGCGTGCAACCTACTTCTCGCACATCCGCGGTGAGGCAACCGTTAATTCACGTGACGGCACGCTTCACGCGCTGGCCGTGATCGCGTTGCTGCGAGGTATTTCCATCGTCGTCGCCAATGCGTCGATGAAGGCCGGATCCAGCGTAAGCGAACCGAACCACCCCTGCTGCGTGCCGCTGAGCACGCGCAGCATGTGGCCACGGCCTCCGGGCAGGCGCCCCATCGGGCCCAGCAGCACGTCGCGCGTCTTCGCCCAGGCATCGCGATCGGACTGGAACAGCGGCGTCAGCCAGCGACTCCAGCGCTGGTAGACCGCCACGTGCTCCCTGCGTTGCGCCTGGTAGGCCTGCAATGCAGCGGCACCACCGCCATGCGTGCGCACCGCATCGCGCAGCGCCAGCGCATCGAGCAGCGCCATGTTCACCCCCTGCCCCAGCTGCGGGCTCATCGCGTGCGCCGCATCACCTGCCAGCACCATGCGGCCCTGGTGCCAGCGCGTCATCACTGCATCGCGATAGACCGCGCGCGCCAGCTGGCCGGCATCGCGCAGGTGGGCGAAGCGCGCACTGGCCTGCGGCCACAGCGCATGCAGCTCGTCCAGCCAGGGCGTCATGCCATCGGCCTGCCAGCGCTCGAAGTCGGTGCGTGGCAGGCTCCAGAAGAAACTCAGGCGCGGCGTGTCATCGCCGGGGCGCGTGCCGACCGGCAACAGGCCGATCATCTTGCGCGCGGCCACGTAGCGCTGCCGCAGCTCCTGCACATGCGGCCAGTCTTCGGCCGGCAACAGGCACCACAGCGCTCCCCACGGATACACGCGGTCCAGCCCGGCACCGCCGGCAATGGTGCTGCGCAGCGTAGAGGCCGCGCCATCGGCGGCCACCACCAGGTCGAACGGGCCATGCAGGCGCCCTTCGCTGTCGCGCAGGCGGCCCTGCTCGGCATCCACGGCGGCGATGGTGACGCCCGCATGCAGATTGCCTGCCCCCGCGCGCGCCTGGTCCAACAGCGAGAACAACGCCCCACGCTGCATGCCCAGGCCATGCAGGCGCGCATCCAGACCGTCGTAGCGCATGTCCATCACCGCGCGCTCGCATGGCGTGTCGCCATACAGGCGGTGCACCGGCGCGGCATGCGCGCGCACCGCATCCAGCAGGCCCATCTGCCACAGCACCTGCAGGCCGCTGGGCTGCAGCAGGAAACCGGCACCCACCGGTCCCGGCGTCGGCACGCGCTCGAATATCTCTACCTCGTGGCCGTCACGGGTGAGGAGGATGGACACCGCCTGTCCAGCGGTGCCGTAGCCGATCACGGCGATACGCAGTCGTTCCGTCATGGCCACATTGTGCCCGAGGCGGGTGGACCGCGAACCGGCCGCGGGCACACCACGCAAAAAAAAACCCCGCCGAAGCGGGGTTTTCAACGCACTGTCGAGTGGATCACTCGGCCGGCGTGATGTTCGAAGCCTGGGCACCCTTCGGGCCCTGGGTCACGTCATAGGTGACGCGCTGGCCTTCCTGCAGGCTGCGGAAGCCCTTGGAGTTGATGGCGGAGAAGTGCGCGAACACGTCGGCGCTGCCATCCTCCGGCGAGATGAAGCCAAATCCCTTGGCGTCGTTGAACCACTTGACGGTACCGTTCGGCATGGTGATGCGAGACCTTATGCAATGAATGGGTGGTGTACGCTGAACCCGCGCACAAGCTGAGTATGCAAAGCTTGCTCGGGGAAGACAATCACCCCCGCGCCAATTCGCCCACCAGTTCCGGAAGTCCGTTGCTGGCCGCCTGTACGTTGGCCAGCACTTCGGCCATCGTAATCTCCTCGCCATCACCACAGCCGGCAGCCCAGTTGGCGATGATCGCCAGGCAGGCGTAATCCAGCCCCAGTTCGCGTGCCAGCGCGGCTTCCGGCATGCCGGTCATGCCCACCAGGTCGCAGCCGTCGCGGCGCATGCGGGCGATTTCAGCGATGGTCTCCAGGCGCGGGCCCTGCGTTGCGCCGTAGCAGCCACCGTCATGGACCGTGACGCCGGTCACTTTGGCCGCCGCCAGGATCTTGCTGCGCAGCATCGGCGTGTACGGGTGGCCGAAATCGACATGGACCACATCGGTGCCCTCTTCTTCACAGATGGTGCTGATGCGGCCCCAGGTGTAGTCGATGATCTGGTCCGGGCAGGCCAGCACGCGCGGGCCGAAGTTCTCGGTGATGCCACCGACCGTGTTCAACGCCAACACGCGCTGCGCGCCCAGCTGCTGCAGCGCGGCCAGGTTGGCGCGGTAGTTGATCTTGTGCGGCGGCAGCGAGTGGCCTTCACCATGGCGCGCCAGGAACGCCACGCGATGGCCGAGCAGCGTGCCGACGCGCACCGGACCGGACGGGCGGCCGAAGCGGGTGTCGACCTCGTGGGTCTGCACGTCGTCAAGCTTGGCCAGGTTGTAGACACCGGTACCGCCGATCACGGCCAGGGCGATCTGTTGCATTCGAAGCACTCCATGAAAAGACGAACGCCGGCACCCGAGGATGCCGGCGGCAGAAGAAGACGCGCCGCGGGCGGCTGCGCCGTTATTCCTTCATCGCGTAGATGGCCGGCACGCAGCGCAGGGTTTCGTTGACGTCCATGCCGAAGCCGAACACGTAGCGGTCCGGCAGTTCGATGCCGGCGTAGTCGGCGGTCACGTCCGGCAGCGCGCGGTCGTGCTTCTTCACCGTCATCGCGGCGATGCGCACGTCGGTTGCGCCCTGTTCCAGGCACCAGGTGCGAACGCCCTGCAGGGTGTAGCCCTCGTCAAGGATGTCGTCGACCAGCAGCACGCGGCGGCCGAACAGCGAGGTGGCCGGCTTGTGCTTCCAGACCAGGTCGCCGCCGGTGGTTTCACCGCGGTAACGGGTGGCGTGCAGGTAATCGAACTGCACGTCCTGGCCGCGCGCGCCCAGTTCCAGCGCCAGCTGGCCGGCGAACGGCAGCGCGCCGTGCATGATCGACAGGAACAGCGGCACCTCGCCCTTGTAGTCGCGCGCGATGGCGTCGGCGATACCAGCGATGGCCTTGTCGATGGTGGGGCGGTCGACCAGCAGGTCAGCCTGGGCCAGGGCCTGGGAAATGGTGAGGTTGGGCATCAGACGGTTCTTCCAAGGGTTTCAAGCAGACGGGTTTGGGTGTCGCCATGGCGGGCATCGGCCAGCAGGCCATCCCAGCCAAGCGCGCCGCGGCCGATCAAGCCCAGCAGCGCAGCGGTATTGAGGGAGCGCCCCTGCACCGCGTGCAGGGCTTCATCGACCAGCTCCGGGTGGCAGACCAGCACCACGTCGCAGCCGGCGTCCAGATGGGCGTGCACGCGCGCCGGCACGCCGCCGGCGCTGTGCGAGGCGGCCATGCCGATGTCGTCGGAGAACACCACGCCACGGAAGCCGAGCTCGCCGCGCAGGATGTCCTGGATCCAGCGCGGCGAGTAACCTGCCGGTTCAGGCGCAATCTGCGGGTAGATCACGTGCGCCATCATCACCGCATCGGCACCGGCAGCGATGCCGGCCTGGAACGGCACCAGGTCCTGCGCGCGCAGCTCGTCCAGCGCGCGCGGATCGATCGCAGTATCGACGTGGGTGTCTTCCAGCACGGTGCCGTGGCCGGGGAAATGCTTGAGCGTGGCGGCCATGCCGACCGAGTGCATGCCACGCACGTAGGCGGCGGTGAACGCGGCCACCACCTGCGGGTCTTCATTGAAGGCGCGGTTGCCGATGGCACGGTTGCCACGGCCAAGGTCGACCACCGGCGCGAAGCTCAGGTCCAGGCCGCTGGCGCGTACTTCGCTGGCCATCAGCCAGGCGTGCCGTTCGGCCAATGCCAAGGCCTGCTGCGGGTCGGTGGCATACAGGGCACCAATGTCCTGCAGTGGCGGCAGATCGCTGTAACCCTCGCGGAAACGCTGTACGCGACCGCCTTCCTGGTCCACGCAGATCAGCTGCGGGCGCGGCGCGGCGGCGCGGATCGCCGCGCTCAGATCGGTCACCTGCTGGCGGGAGGCGAAGTTGCGCTTGAACAGCACCACCCCGGCCACGGCATCGTGCTGCAGCCAGTCACGTTCCTGGGCGGTCAGTTCGGTGCCGGCAACGCCGATCAGCAGCATGGTCGATCTCCACAACGCGCGCCCGCATGGCGCAGTGCCGCATTGTCGCAGAACCGGCCGACAGGCGCAGTGGTCAGAAAAAGGGGAGTGTGCGGTCAGAGCCCCTGCGGGGGGTCGGATCCCCGCAGGGGCCCTGACCCCGATCTGCTCAGACCTTGCAGCCGTCCGGGCCGCAGGCCTCGTCGTCGCCAGCCGGGGTGGCCGGAGCGCCCTGTTCGGCGGCAATCTGGCGCAGGGCGTTGGCGAAGGCCTCGGGGGGCTGCGCCCCGGAAATGGCCCACTTTCCATCGATGACGAAGGTCGGCACCGAGGAGATGCCCAGCGCATGCGCCTCCGCCAGCTTGGCTTCGACCTCGGCCAGGCCGCGGTCGGAGGCCAGCATCTGCGCGATTTCGCCGCCGTCCAGGCCGCCCGCCACACCGGCCTTGATCAACACCGCGCTGTCCGCCAAGTTCTGGCCAAGCTCGAAGTGGGCGCGGAACAGCGCCTCCCCGACCGCGTCCTGCACGCCGTGCTGGCCGGCCAGCCACAGCACCCGGTGCGCCGGCAGCGTGGTCACCAGCACCTGGCCCCGGCTGAAGTCCATCGGCAGGCCTTCCGCACGCGCCGTGGTCTGGGTCTGGCCGAGGATCTGCTCGGTGCGCTCGACGCCACCGAACTTGCGCACATAGGCCTCACGCAGCGGCACCGGGGTTGCGTCCGCGTCCGGGTCCAGCTGGAACGGCTGCCAGTGGATATCGAGTTCAGGCGCATCGGCGCCCAGCAACTGCACGCCCTGCTGGAAACGATGCTTGCCGATCCAGCACCAGGGACAGACCACGTCAGAGTAGATGTCGATTCTCATCCCCCCGACATGGGGCCCGCCCCCGCCGAAAAAAGGGGACGGAGGGGATTAAGTCGCTTTCCGCACAGGCGGGGTAAAGACGACTTAATCCCCTCCGTCCCCTTTTCAGGGTTTCACCACTGTGAATAGGGATGACTGGCGAGCGCGACGTTGTAGTAGCGGGCGTCGTCGGTGACTTCCGCGCCGGCCCAGTCCGGCAGCTGGATGGCCTGGTCGGCGCTGTCCAGTTCCACCTCGGCCACCACCAGGCCGGCGTTGTCGCCGAGGAACTCGTCCACTTCCCAGGTCAGGCCGGCGTGCTCGACCAGATGGCGGCGCTTGTCGATCAAGCCACCCACGCACAGCGCCAGCAGCGCGCGCGCGTCCTCCACCGGAATCGGGTAATCGAATTCCTGCCGGGTGTGGCCGATGGTGCGCGACTTCAGGTTCAGCGCAGCATGGTCGCCCTCGATACGCACGCGCACCGAGGCGTTCTGGGTACCGCGATCCAGCGCGCCCATGTCGTTGATGTAGCCCTGCGCCATCGGGATCACCCGGTGCGCAGCGGATCGCCAGCCATCGTTGATGACCAGGAATTTGCGTTCGATTTCAATGCCCATGGCGCGATTATGCGCCATGGGTGATGACAGCCGCTCAGCGCTTCTCGAACACCGCGATGCTTTCCACGTGCGCGGTGTGCGGGAACATGTCCATGGCACCGGCGCTGACCAGGGTGAAGCCCTGTTCATTGACCAGATAACCGGCATCGCGTGCCAGCGAACCCGGGTGACAGCTGACATAGACGATGCGCTTGAACTGCTTCAGCGGCAGCTGCTGCAGCACTTCGATGGCGCCCGAGCGCGGCGGGTCCAGCAGCAGCTTGTCAAAGCCCTGGCGCATCCACGGCGTGCTGCGCTGGTCCTGGGTCAGGTCGGCGCTGAAGAACTGGGCGTTGGCCAGGCCGTTGCGCACGGCATTCTCACGGGCACGCGCGACCAGGCCGGCATCGCCTTCCACACCCACCACTTCGCGCACGCGGCGGGCCAGCGGCAGGGTGAAGTTGCCCAGGCCGCAGAACAGGTCAAGCACGCGTTCGTCCTCGCCCGGCTCAAGCAGGTCCAGAGCGTGGGCGATCATCTTTTCGTTGAGCTTGGCGTTGACCTGGATGAAGTCCAGCGGGCGGAACGCCAGTTCCACGTCCCAAGGCGCCAACCGGAACGACAGCGGTACCCCCTGCCCGTCCAGCGGCTGCACGGTGTCCACGCCGCCGGATTGCAGGTAGATCACGAAACCATGCTGCTGGCCAAAGGCGGCCCAGGCGGCGCGGTCGGCATCGCTGAGCGGCTGCAGGTGACGTACGGTCAGCACCACCGCCTGATCGCCGGCGATGAACTCGATCTGCGGGATGTCGCGCTTGCCATCGAGCGATTCGATGAAGGTCGACAAGGCCTCGACCTTGGTACCGATCTCCGGGATCACGGTCAGGCACTGGCTGAGATCGGCGACGAAACGCGGGTCCTGTTCACGGAAACCGACCAGGGTCTTGTCCTTCTTCTCGACCCGGCGCACCGAGAAGCGGCCCTTGCGGCGATAACCCCAGCTCTCGCCGACCAGCGGCGCCAGCACCTTGCCCGGCTTCACATGGCCGATCCGCTCCAGGTTGTCCATCAGCACGCGCTGCTTGGCGACGATCTGCTGGTCTTCGTCCAGATGCTGCAGCACGCAGCCGGCGCAGGTACCGAAATGCGGGCACTTCGGGGTCACGCGCTGGGGCGAGGCCTGCAGCACTTCCACCGTGCGCGCCTCGTCGAAATGGCGGCTGCGGGCGGTCTGTTCGGCCATGACCACCTCGCCCGGCAGGGCGCCGCTGACGAAGGTGACCTTGCCGCCCTCGCCTTCACGGCGGGCGACGCCGCGACCATCATGGCTGAGGTCGAGGATCTCGGTCTGGAACGGGGTACGGTCGATGCGGGAGCGGGATCGGGCCACGTGGCAACAGGCTGCGGGCAAAAATGGGGGCACATTGTCGCAGATCCTGACTGGCAGGGTCCGGACCCGCTTGCGCCCGCCGCCGCCGTGCTTGATGATTGCAGCAGCTGACATGGAGGCAGCCCTGATGCAGATGACCCCGCGGGCCAGCCGGCCCCGCTTCCTGCTTGTCGAGGACGACATCATCAGCCGCGGTTTTTTCAAAGCGGCGTTGGAAACGTTACCGGCGGACGTGGACACCGCAGATTCATTGGCCAGCGCGCTGGCCAGCGCCGAGCCCGGCGCGCATGACCTGTGGCTGATCGACGTCAACCTGCCGGACGGCAATGGCGCGCAGCTGCTGCGTGAACTGCGCCGTTCACACCCCGATACCCCGGCATTGGCGCATACCGCCGATGGCGACACCTCCATCCATGCCCGCCTGCGCGAAGCTGGCTTCAGCGACACGCTGGTCAAGCCGCTGGGCCGCGACCAGTTGCTGAAGGCCGTGCGCCGGGCACTGGTGAACAGCCCGGCGGGGATCTCCGTTGCCCCGGCTCCGGCAGCGGTCGAGCTGCAGGTGCAGGACTGGGACGAGACCGCGGCACTGGCCGCGCTCAATGGCCAGCGCAACCACTTGATAGCGCTGCGCGAGCTGTTCCTGGCCGAGTTGCCGGGCGTACGCGACGCGGTCGAGCAGGCGGTGGACCAGCACGACGAGCGCCAGCTGCGCAGCCAGCTGCACCGGTTGCAGGCGAGCTGTGGGTTTGTCGGCGCGGCACGGCTGGGACGGGCGGTGCGGCAGCTGCATCATGCGCCCGAGTCCGGGCAGGCCCAGGCGGGGTTCCGCGACGCGGTAGCGGCCCTGCTGCATTGAGGGTTTTTCGGCAGGGCTGCGCCCTGCACCCGCAGAGGCTTCAGGCCAAGGCAACAGCAAAAGCAAAAGCTGGCATTCCGTGGGTGGCGGGGCGGTATCGGAGTGCGGGGACGCCGTAAACCCGTCCATGGGGGCTTGGCAGCCGCATCCATGCGGCTGACACCCCGCCCTCCGACACCGCCCCACCTCTGACAGTTTTCCGCGATCGGGTAGATCCACGCCGTGCGTGGATGAATCTCTGTCAGATATCGAAATCAATCTGGGGTCGGATCCGTTTTCCTGTGGAAAA
>NZ_JAPTFQ010000067.1:0-28268 GCF_030985535.1 Stenotrophomonas sp. Sm2128 | reverse complement strand
GGCGCCACGCGTCAGGCGTGGCGCCGGAAGATCAGAGCCAGTCGCGTGGCACCAGGTAGTCGGCCAGGCGCGCCTCGGCGCTGCCCGCTTCCGGGGCGAAGCCGTACTCCCAGCGCACCCGCGGCGGCAGGCTCATCAGGATGCTCTCGCTGCGGCCGCCGCTCTGCAGGCCGAACAGCGTGCCGCGGTCGTAGACCAGGTTGAACTCCACGTAGCGGCCGCGGCGGTACAGCTGGAACTCGCGTTCGCGCTCGCCATGCGCGGTGTCCTTGCGCTGCTGCACGATCGGCAGGTAGGCGTCGAGGAAACCATCGCCGACCGCACTCAGATAAGCGAAGTCGCGCTCGAAGTCGCCGTGCAGGTCGTCGAAGAACAGCCCGCCGACGCCGCGCGTTTCATTGCGGTGGCGCAGGAAGAAGTACTCATCACACCAGCGCTTGTGCGCGGCATAGCGTTCGTCGCCGAACGGCGCACACAGATCGCGTGCCACCTTGTGCCAGTGCTGCACATCCTCGTCGAACGGATAGAACGGGGTCAGGTCGAAGCCGCCGCCGAACCAGCTGGCCACCACTTCACCATCGCGCTGCGCCTGGAAGAAGCGCACGTTGGCATGGGTGGTCGGCACGTAGGGGTTGAGCGGGTGGAACACCAGCGACACGCCGGTAGCGCGCCAGGAGGCGCCGGCCAGTTCCGGGCGGTTGGCCGAGGCCGACGGCGGCAGGCGGCTGCCGGACACATCGGAAAAGCCGATACCGGCCTGCTCGAACACCGCGCCGTCGCGCAGCACGCGGGTGCGCCCACCGCCGCCCTCGGCACGCTGCCACAGGTCTTCCTGGAAGCGGGCCCGGCCATCGACGGCCTCGATCGCCGCACAGATGCGGTCCTGCAGGTCGGTGAGGTAGGCGCGCACGCGCTCGAATTCGTTCATGGCGCGTACTTTACCGCAGGGCCCGCCCGAAGCTGCCGACAGGCCCTGGCTGGCTCAGCGCTTGCGGTTGGAATGGCGTGGCGGCGGGGTGTTGTCTGATGCCGCGTCATCGGCCGCCTTCTGCAGCGCGCGGCCCAGATCGATCAGTTCCCAGTTCTGGGTGCCGAGCACGTCGCAGGCCACGTGCAGGCCACTGCGGTCGGCCTTGCACAGCCGGTCCAGCAGTGCATGTGCATCCACCTCGGCATCGTTGCCCTGGGCCGTGACCAGGTTCTCGCAGCCCTCGCGGACGCCGGCGCGGCAGACCGTGGTGTAGTGCTCGGCGGCCTGCAGCCAGTGCCCGGACAGCGCAAGGCGGTTGCCGAGTACGTTGCAGCCCTGCAGCTTGCCCTGCGCGCAGCAGGCTTCCGCCCCGCCGGTAGCGAGCGCCTGCGGGCAATCCTGGGGTAGCGGCAGCACGGTGTACTGCTTCGGTGCACTGCAGCGGCCCGGGCCATCGCCAGTGGGGGTGAACACCTGGAAGCGGGTCCAGGTATCCAGGCCCAGCAGTTGGCCGCCAGGCAGCGGACGCAGCACGAAGTCGCCGCCCCTGTCGTGGCGGATGCGGATGTCGCCCTCTTCGACGCGGGCGCGGAGATGACTGTTCCAGCCAACGCCGACCAGGCCGTTGTCACCGAAGTCCAGCGTGTCCATCAGACCGCCATCGGCCCGGTAGTTGCCGCAGGGCAGGGCCGTTGCCGGTTGCGGTT
Source organism: Stenotrophomonas sp. Sm2128 (assembly GCF_030985535.1). Lineage (NCBI taxonomy): Bacteria > Pseudomonadati > Pseudomonadota > Gammaproteobacteria > Lysobacterales > Lysobacteraceae > Stenotrophomonas > Stenotrophomonas sp. Sm2128. The sequence continues at coordinate 26,591 of NZ_JAPTFQ010000067.1, read as the reverse complement.
GCAATGATGCGCCCAGCGCCTGCAACGCCGGCAGACGCTCGCAGGTGGCGGTGTCGTTGCCCGGTGTACAGGCCGCAGCCAGCGCCTGCACCGCCAGCAGGGGATCTCCCGCGTCCCAGGACAGTTCGGCCACCCGCTCGCAGAAGCCGCCATGCGCTACCTCGCGGCACAGCCGCAGCAACTGTTGCCGCCGCTCAGTCGGAATGATCACCGGCACGGTCGGCGCCGTCATCGTCACCATGGCTTCGGTCATGGCTGCCGTCATCGCGGCCTTGACCAGCTGCGCCTGCACTGCGGGGTCGGCCTCGAGCGCGGCGGCACATGCCGGGGTTCCCTGTTCGAAGCCCCCGTTGTCACAAGCAGCGGGGAGCTTGATGCCGGACAGGGCGGCGTCGAGGGCCGCCTTCTGCTGGACAGGATCGGCCTTCACCTTAGGCTTGGCTTCATCACGCCAGCGATCAGCCAGTTGCAGGCACATGCCGGGCACGCCTTCCCGACACCCTGCTTCCAGCGCGGCCGGAGTGGCTTCGTGACGGTTGTCCAGGCAGGCCACGGCATTGGCTAGGCAGCTGCCTTCAGCCGGCGTGGCTGCGGCGGCGCACTGTTCGGGGGTCAGCAGGATGTAGGTCGTGCCATCCACCTCGACCGTGCGGCCACGATCACGTACCTGCAGCGGGCTGGGCAGGCCGTACTCCAGGTTCACCAGTTGCAGCTTCCCGTCGATCTGCTGGAACGCGACCGGAGACGGTGCACTGCCGAAGTGCTTCTGCTCGCCACGGTTGGGTGAGCTGATGCGCAGCGTGCTGCTGCCTTCGTCGGCCTTGAACAGGCCGCATTGCGGTGACTGTGCGGCGGCCATCGGTGCGGCCAGCAGCAGCGCCCAGGCCAGCCAGCGCTGGCGCGGTGCGGATGAATGCATGTCGTCTCCTTGACGATCGAACGGGAAACTCCAGGCGCTACGGCGAACCACGGCCCTCGCGCGGGGCCGTGCATTGTGCCGTGCCGGGCACGGACTGGTAACGCTGGTAGGCGGTCTGCGCATCCATGCCGAGCAGATCGCCGTTGCCGAGCTGGCGCAGCACAAGGGTTTCGCCGTTCTGCTGCAGGTGGATGGCGCCGTTCTGCAGGCGGGCCCGGGTGCCATCGCCGAAGTCGAGCCTGTCGATCACGCCTCCATCGGCCTGGTAGCGGCCGCAGGGCACCTGCTGGGCCGGGACGAGGCGCAGGTCAGCGCCGGGACCGCGCAGCGGTGCGATGCGTTCGCAGGCGCTGGCGCGGCCGGCATCGCAGACCACCTGCAGCGCCTGCACCGCCAATGCGGGCTCCAGCGCGATCAGCTGCTGTGCGGCTAGTTCGACGCAGAAGCGGCCACTGCGGTGCTGCAGGCACAACTGCTGCAGGCGATCGCGTGCAGCGGCCGGAAGCGGTGAATCCGGCATGTTTTCGTCTTCCTGTTGCAGGCGTTCACCGACCTTCTGCATGGCGGCGGCCAGCGCATCGCCGGTCAGCGTCTCGCAGGCCCGCGGGTCATGGCCGGGCGTGTGTTCGCGGCAGATGGGCGGGCGTTCGAAGCGCGCGGGGCTGGTGTCATCGCTGCCGACTGCAGTTGTTCCATCGCGAAGCTGGCGCAGCAGCGCCGAGCAGCCCGCGCCAACGCCTTCGCTGCACGCACGCTGGGCCTGGCCGGGTGAGGCCGTGGGCAGCCGTGCAACGCAGTGGCTGCCGGCGGCGCGGCAGCTGCCGTCCATCGCGCTGGGCTCGCTGGCGCAGGCGCGGGGCTGGCGCAGGGTGTAGAGCACCACCCCGTCGTGCTCGATGCGCTGCCCATCGGCGCTGATCCGGATCGGCTGCGCCACGCCATCGTCGAGCATGACCAACCGCGTCTGTGCCGCACCGCGATCAACCCACAGCGGCTGTGGCTCGCTGCCCTCATCGTGGTGGTAGCCGCTGCCGGGAGTGGTGAACACCAGCGCCATGCCGCCATCGGCGCTGCGGTATTCGCCACATTGCAGCGCATCGGCGCCGGCAGGCAGCGCAGTCAACAGCAGCAATGCGGGGAGAAGGGTCGAAAAGCGCAAGCGACGGTCCTTGTCGTGCGGGAAAGGGGGTGGCTCAGTGGAAGCGCGAGCGGATGTCCGGCCGCAACAGGCGCCAGGCCAGCCAGCCCTGCAGGCCGAGGAGCACCAATGACATGGCCACCACGGTCAGCGTGATCAACCAGCGTTTCAGATGGAGTTCCTGCTGCAGGACGGCGTCGTCGGAGAGAAACGGGATGACATCACGCATGAACACGTCCAACCAGCCGGCGATCGCAAAGTTGGCCAACGCGCTCAGCAGCAGGATCACCACAAAGCTCCACAGGCCCCAGCTGCGCTCGCGCAGCAGGCCCCAGCTGGCCAGCGTCGAGGCCAGGCACAGCAGCGCGGCAATCATCGACGCGGCCACCGGATGCGCCAAAAGCCAGATCAGGCTGTGCAGGTGCTGGTCTTGTACTTCCCTCTCAACCAGATGCCAGATCGGAAGGTTGTGCAGCGGCCACAGCAGCAGCCCCTGCATCACGAAGTACACCGTGAGCAGCAGCGACAGCCAGAACGAAGCGTGTGCGATCGGGCGCACCCAGGCGTGATAGGTCGGCTGGACCAGCGAGGGAATCGGCGGGATCGACATTGACATCCGGTGTCCTTGCAATCGGTGCCCGCGCGATCAGCGGGCCGTCACCCGGGTGGCGACGGCCGGCAGGATATGGTGTTCGCTCAACGGTGCCAAGGGCTGGCCATGCGGCGGCTGCAGTGGCACCCAGGCCAGTTCGGCGATCTCGGCACATGCCTGTGGCGTGCCGTCCACCCGCACCCACCAGGCCTGTGCCTGCACGCGATGGCCGGGTTCGTTCACCGCCCAATCCTCGAAGGTGCCCAGCGCGATGGCGGTTTCCGCGCATAGCTGCACACCGAGTTCTTCGTCCAGTTCGCGGGCCAGCGCCTGCAGCGGCGCTTCGCCGGGTTCGGGCTTGCCGCCCGGTTGGATGAAGCGGCTGGCGCCGTGCTTGCGTACCACCAGCGCCCGGCCGCGGTCATCCAGGATGACCGCGGCCACGATGTGGATCGTGGCCGCGGCGTTGCTCACTTCAGGTTCTGCTCGAACAGCTTGAGGATGCGCTTGTACTGGTCCAGCCAGGAATCGGCGCGCACATAGCCGTGGCGCTCCAGCGGGTACGGTGCGATCGACCAGTTGTCCTTGTGCAGTTCGATCAGGCGCTGGGTCAGGTTCACCGAGTCCTGGAAGAACACGTTGTCATCCATCATGCCGTGGGCGATCAGCAGGTTGTCCTGCAGGTTCTGCGCGTATTCGATCGGCGAGGACACGCGGTACGCCTCCGGATCGATGTCCGGGGTATTGAGGATGTTGCTGGTATAGCCGTGGTTGTACTGGTGCCAGTCCACCACCGGGCGCAGCGCGGCGCCGGCCTTGAACGTGCCCGGCGAGCGGAACAGGGCCATGAAGGTCATGAAGCCGCCGTAGGAACCACCGTAGATGCCGGCATGGTCGCGGTCACCCTGCTGGGTGTCGACCAGCCAGTCCAGGCCGTCCTTGTAGTCTTCCAGTTCCGGGTGGCCCATGTTGCGATAGATCGCCGTACGCCAGTCGCGGCCGTAGCCCTCGCTGCCGCGGTAATCCATGTCCAGCACGATGTAGCCCTTCTGCACCAGCAGGTTGTGGAACATCTGCTCGCGGAAGTAGGCCGGGTAGCGCTGGTGCACGTTCTGCAGGTAGCCGGCGCCGTGCACGAACATCACGATCGGGTACTTCTTCCCCGGTTCCTTGTTTTCGGGCTCGTAGTACTTGGCCCAGACCACGCCGGCGCCATGCTTGGACGGCACCGCCACCAGCTTCGGCTGGATCCACTGGCGCGCCTTGAACTCGGCAGTGCGGGTGTCGGTCAGCACGCGGGCCTGGCCTGCGCCGGTGCTCGGTACCACGGCCAGCTGCGCCGGCAGGTAGGCGCCGGAGTAGCGCACCAGCAGCTGCTGGCCGTCCGGCGACAGCGAGAAGTCTTCCACGCCGTTGAGGCTGGTCAGCTCGCGCACCTGGCGGCTGCCGGTGTCGACCGCGCAGACTTCGTAGTCATGCGGCGCCTGCTGGTTGCACAGGAAGTAGAAACCCTTGCCGTCGGCCGACAGCACCGGCGCCGAGGTTTCCCACTTGCCGCTGGTCAGCGCCTGCGGCTTGGCCGTACCGGACTGGGTATACAGGTGCGAGAAGCCCGATTCCTCCGACAGCAGCCACAGCGTGCGGCCATCGGCCATCCAGCCGAAATCATTGAAGCCCCAGTTGATCCAGGCGTTGTCGGTCAGGCGATGGCGGTTCTGCACGCGGCCGTCGGCGGCGTTGACGCTGATGATCCAGCGGTCCTTGTTGTCGTTGGCACGCAGCATCACCGCGGCCTGCTGGCCATCGGGGCTCCAGCGGATGCCACCGCCCATGAAGTCGCTCATCACCTGCAGGCTGCGCTCGCCCTTCAGCGCGTCCTTGCCGGCCTTGCGGCGCAGCTCGGCCAGCGGATCGGTGCTGATGCCCGGCAGGCCGGCCAGCGAAACCTTCTCGGCCTTGCCGGTGCGCACGTCCACGTACCACAGCGTGTGCGGCTCGAAGCCGTTACGGCCGACGCGGGTGCGGGTGTCCTCGGTTTCCTCGTAGCCCGACTCGGTCACGTACAGCGGCATCTTGCCGCCACGGCCGTCATCGAAGTCCTTCGGCTTGGTCACCACGACCAGGTGGGTCAGGTCAGGCGACAGCACGCTGTCGGCGATCTCCACGTCGGCGCCCAGGTACACCGGGCCCGGCGCGCGGGTCGGGTCAGCCTGGCGCCAGCGCTGGTCCTGGTCCTTCAGTGCTTCGCGCTGGTCACGGTCGCGGCGAAGGGTTTCCAGCGTGCGCAGCTGCTGGTCGCGCAGCACGTCGGCCTTCGGCGGCGTACGCGGGTCCTTTTCGGCCTTCAGGCTGGCCACCTGCTGCACGCCGCTGGCGGCGGTCCAGTGGAACCAGTTCTGGCCGACGCGCCAGATCACGCCATTGTCGGCGGCGAAGTTCACGTTGCCCGCGCGCTCGTTGCTGCGGGTCAGCTGCGTCAGCGCGCCGCTGCGCAGGTCGCGCACGAACACGTCGCCATTGCGCACGAAGGCGCTGCGGCTGCGGCTGCGGTCGTAGACCGGCTCGGCCACGTCCAGGGTGCCGCGCTGGTCATCGGCCACCTGCGCGGCCACGCCACCGGCCACCGGCTGGCGGAAGGTATCGCGCACCGGGCTGCCGTTGCGCTTGAGCTGGTACTCCACCTGCTGGCTGTTCCACGACCACCAGGCCTTCTCGACCGGCGGGCCGATCCAGTCCGGGTCGGCCATGGCCTGTTCGATGGTGATCGGCGTCGGCGCGGCATGCGCGGCCGGTGCGGCCAGCACGGCCGACAGCAGGAGGGACAGGGGCAGCACTCGGGACATGGGCGGACGGCACCAGTAGAGGAAAACCGGCCAAGCGTAGCAGCCGCACGGGCCGGGGGCAGGGGCCACAGGTCATGGCAGCGGGATTGGCAAAGTAGTGCAACCGCTGGCCGGCCTCGCGCATCCATTCTCCTGAACCCGCATCATCCACCGAACAGGAGCCCGACCATGCAGGAACTGATCCCGATCACCCTCTTCATCTGCATCGCCTACGCGATCCACGCCATTGCCGATGCCCGCGCGCGTAGCAAGCTGGTGGCCCCGCACGTGCCCGAGGAAGTGATCCGCTCGCTGGCCGTGCTGGAAGAAGAGCGCCGCCGCCAGGGCGCGCTGCGCTGGGGCATCAGCCTGGTCTGCCTGGCGCTGGCCATGGCCCTGCTGGAAGCGATGGGTGCCCGTGACCTGACCTTCGGCGCCGCCGCCGCACTGGTCGGCAGCGCCGGCCTCGGCCAGCTGCTGGCCTGGCACTTCACCCGTCCCGCCGTCCGCAAGGGCTGAGCTGGAACATGCCACGGGCACAGGGGGCGCCCCGTAGATGAGCCTGTTCGGCGAAGCATTGTCGGCACTGCGGGGCCGTCGCCGTCACGATGCAGCGGCGACGGCGGCACCCGCCGCACCGCTGGACGCGGACCAGGCCCTGGTGCGAGCCATCATCGATGGCTCGCAGTCGGCCTTCGCGCAGCTGGTTGAAGCCCACCAGCGCACCTGCGCGCATGTGATCGGACGCATGGTGGGCGACCGCGACCAGGTGGCTGACCTGCTGCAGGAAACCTTCCTGGCCGTGTTCCGCCAGCTGCACCGGTTCCGCTTTGAATCTTCGTTGCGTACCTGGGTTTCGCGGGTGGCCTACACCACTGCACTGCAGCACCTGCGCCGGCGGCGGCTGGAGGCGCAATGGGTGGTGGCGGTGGAGGTGCCGGAGGAACTGGGGATCGGCGATGAAGGCCCCGGGCCCGCCGAGTTGAGCGAGGCGCTGCAGGCCGGGCGCCAGCTCGGCGTGGCACTGGAACGGCTGAGCGCGCCGCAGCGCCTGATCGTCGGCCTGCACTACCTGGAGGATTTCGATCTGGCCGAAATCGAGCAGGTGACCGGGCTGGCGCGCGGTACCATCAAGAGCCACCTTCACCGTGCGCGCCAGGTCCTGAAGCAGGAACTGACGCGGCGTGCCGCCGCCGGAGAACTGCTGTGAACCGACCGACCGACCCTCGCGATGCGGAAGAGCGCGCGCTGGCGCAGGCGTTGCGTGAGCAGGTGCAGCGGGAAGAAACGCCGGATGTGAGTGAGGCGCTGCAGAAGCGCATTGCCGCTGAGTCGCGCGACAGTGGCGTGGGCTATGTGGTGGTGCAGGTGCTGTTGTTTGGCGCGCTGCTGGCTGCAGCGGCCTGGTACATCTGGGTCTAGAAGAACATTGACGCCCGCAACTGCTTTGGGACGCTTCTTCCTCCAACTTCCGATCAGATATCCAAGCGTCGGGCGTTGTCTCCACGTCGGCAGTTGGCCTTTCCCGTCAGACTCCGTCACGTCGGCCTCGTCATCAGTGGCAGTTGCTCTATCCAGGGTCCGCGAGCTACGTGTGTTTCCTGAGGAAAGTTGCAAACTCCATGCCTCCGCTTGAGTCGGAGTTTCACAATCAGAGACTCTCAACCATCAGCTTCCACGGGTATGGAGTGAGAATCACATGGACAGGTGCGCCAGTAATCCAACGCCGGATGCAATTGGATGATGCTCTACTACATCCAGCTTTCGCTTGCCCGATTCAAGCAACGAATCGGGACTCATCTGGCAATCGCTCTCATGCTGGGTGCGGGGGTGGGGATCACGACCGTGATGCTCTCCATTGTTCTCCAGGCATCGTCGGATCCCGCGCCAGGCCGGAGCTCCGCGTTGTTCCGCCCGTACCTTGACGCGCGTCCAGATGCTCTGCGCAGTGGTTCCTCGGATCCGGGACAGGCACTGACCTGGCCGGATGCGAAGGCGCTTCTGGGCCAGGGGAGGTCGTGGAAGCAGGCCGCCATGGCGGGCGGGGCGGTGACGCTCTCCCGGCCGGGAGCCTCCAGCGCAAGGCTGCGTGCGAGGTTCGCAACGTCCGAAGTGTTCAGTGTTCTTGGCATTGCTGTTGTTGAAGGGCGCGCATGGACCGCCGAGGAGGGGCATGCTGCGAGTCGTATAGTGGTCCTGTCGCGTGCGCTTGGTGAGCGCGAGTGTGCGCAGGACTGTGTTGGTCATCGGTTGGAACTGGGCAGGCGCACCTACACTGTTGTGGGTGTCGCGGAGGATTGGCATCCGGTGCCGATGTTTCAGGGAGATCTCACACGCCGGCCGTTTGTGGAACCTGACGAGATCTACCTGCCGGTTGAGACCGCAATCGCGGACAGGCTGACTGTTGTGGATGGGACGGCGATCTGGGGGGGTGACCAGGACACGGACCCTGCAGGAGCCAACGTGTCATGGCTCCAATTGTGGGCGTGGCTGCCCACCGCGGACGATGTCGCCGCCTACCGGGCGAATCTGGATGCCTATGCACAGGCAAAGGGCCTTCGGATCGAACCAGGCACCCAGCAGGTGGCACTTTGGCCGTTGATGGAGTGGCTGGATAGGCTGGGATTGGTTCCGGAGCGGGCCAGGATGCAGCTTCGGCTGTCACTGATCCTTCTCGGTGTGTGCATCGTCAACGCGGCGGCGCTGCTGAGCTTCAGTCTGGGGCGCCGTCGGCGGGAGCTCGCGATACGACGTGCACTGGGAGCGCGACGTCGGGACGTGTTCATCCAGCTCATGTGGGAATCCATCGCGGCGGGAGCCGCAAGCAGTGTGCTCGCTGTCGTCACCTACACGCTGGGAATCCGGGTGGTTGCTGCGGGAGACGTTCTGCCCAGCGCGATAACGGCGATGCATGCTGGGGCAATGCTGATGGCCGCTGGCCTGGGAGTCGTCACGACGTTGCTCTGTTCATTGGTCCCGTCGTTTGAAATCTGCAGGGTCAGCTCCCTGTCGAGTGCCTTCGCGAAGGGGGCTGCCTGAAATGTTCGACTCGATGAGGGAGACCCGACGACATTTGGGAAGCGCCGCACTGCTTGCAGTGCAGGCAGCGCTTGCAAGCCTGGCATGTGCGTTCGCACTGCAATCTGCGCTGGACAGCTTCGCCAGATTGAACGCCGGGAGCATCCGGGAGGCAGCATCGATTGGTGTGGTCAGAGTCTCTGATGTCGAAGACGGCGCGGATGCGGCAGTGCTGCGGGCAGACCTGTCCGCGATCCGGCTGCCCGGTGTTCAGAACACGGTTGTGAGCGACGCTGTTCCGTTCGGGGGAAGAGCCCATCGATACGGCGTATGCACCAGTGAGTCGGCCATGGTGCATTCGATGAACGCGGGCACGGCAGACGTTGCTGGATGTGATCGCGTTCCCGTTGTAACTGCAAGCTCTGGCTTGCTGGCGATGCTGGGCGCGGGAATCGTCCTGGGGCGCGATGCCATGGAGGAGGACATGGTTGAAGGCGCTCCGGTGGTGCTGATCAGTGAATCGCTGGCTGCCCATCTGTTCGGAACGGGGAATGCTGTTGGCCGCCACCTGTATTTCGGCCCCGGCAGCAGCCGGGTCATCGTGGGCGTATTTGCGTCTGTTGCTGGACCGGCGCCAGGCGGCAATGAGCGGGACTCGCAGTGGGTGCTGCTCCCGGGCCTTCCCATGGGCGCCAGTCGCTATTATCTGGCGAAGTGGAAGTCGGAGGTTGATCGTTCATCGCTTGATCGCACCGCCGATGCGCTGCAGCGGCCTTATCGGATCATGCATCCAGCCGGTGTCGAGACGCTGGCGGGTTATCGCGACGCCTACGTCAAAGCTGATCGCTTCGCTACGACCGTGCTCGCGGTCATGACCGCCGTTGTTCTCGGTGTGCTGATGGCCGGCGTTTCTGGAGTTGTGGGCGCGTGGCTTGATCAGCGCCGGCACTCCATTGGGGTTAGACGGACATTGGGTGCTCGCGGATCCGTGATCTTTGCCGAAATCATGTTCGAGGTTTCACTGTTCACCACGCTGGGCACCCTGCTCGGCGCGTTGTCGTTGCAGTGGGTAGGGTCGCCGCAGGACGGCATCACCGGTTCACCGTGGTTCTCGATATCGAGCGCTGTTGTGCTGGTGATGGCGGCCTGCTTGACTGCACTGGTACCCCGGGCCCTGAGAATCGCCAAGGAGCCGCCCTTGACCCTGCTGGAGCCCCTGTAGCCCATTCATCCTGTCACCCAGCTTCACCTGCGACAAAGTGAAGCAGCGCGTCACCCGGTCGCATCCCGTCTTAACGAAATCCTCCTAAAGTGGTCCGGTATCCCACCGGTCACAGGCAGGAGGCGTCCCTTGGACGCGTTGTTGTTGTCCCGGATCCAGTTCGGATTCGTCATCAGTTTCCATGTGCTGTTCCCCGCCTTCACCATTGGCACGGCCAGCTGGCTGGCCTTCATCGAATGGCGCTGGCTGCGCACGAAGTTGCCCGTGTGGCGCGAGCTGTATTTCTTCTGGCAGAAGATCTTCGCGGTGTCGTTCGGCATGGGCGTGGTCAGCGGCATCGTCATGGCCTTCCAGTTCGGAACCAACTGGCCACGGCTGAGCGAGGTGGCCGGCACGGTCATCGGCCCGCTGCTGACCTATGAAGTGCTGACCGCGTTCTTCCTGGAAGCCAGCTTCCTCGGCGTGATGATGTTCGGCTGGGGCCGCGTCTCGCCGCGCCTGCATTTCCTGTCCACCTGCATGGTGGCGCTGGGCACGCTGTTCTCCACGTTCTGGATCCTGTCGTCCAACAGCTGGCTGCATACGCCGGCCGGCTACGAGATGGTCAACGGCGTGGTGCATCCGGTGGACTGGTGGCAGGTGGTGTTCAATCCCTCGTTCCCGTACCGGCTGGCGCACATGGCGCTGGGTTCGTTCATCACCACCTGTTTCGTGATCGGTGGCGTGGGCGCGTGGTACCTGCGCAAGGGCACGCACGTGGAAGCGGGCCGGCGCATGCTGATCGCAGCGGTGGCGTTCGCGGCACTGACCGTGCCGGTGCAGATTTTCGTCGGCGACATGCATGGCCTGAACACGCTCAAGCACCAGCCGATGAAGATCGCGGCGATGGAAGCGCACTGGCATGAAACCAAGGAGGGCGAGGGCGTACCGCTGGTGGTGTTCGCGCTGCCGAACGAGAAGGAAGAGCGCAATGATTTCGAAGTTGCCATCCCGAAGCTGGGCAGCGTGATCCTCACCCACAGCCTGGACGGTACCTTCGACCCGCTCACCTCGGTACCGTCCAACGAGCGGCCGCCGGTGACGCCGGTGTTCTTCGCCTTCCGCATCATGGTCGGTTTGGGCACGCTGATGCTGCTGCTGGCCTGGGTGTCGGCGTTCCAGTTGTGGCGGAAGAAGCTGCTGGATTCGCCGTGGCTGCTGCGCGGCTGGAACTGGATGCTGCCCAGCGGCTTCATCGCGCTGCTGTCGGGTTGGTTCGTCACCGAGATGGGCCGCCAGCCGTGGGTGGTGTATGGCGTGCTGCGCACTGCTGATGCGGTCGGCCCGCAGAGTGCGTGGATGACCGCGCTGTCGCTGGCGGTCTACGTCGTTGGCTACGCCTTCGTGTTCGGCTGGGGCATCTGGTACCTGGTGAAGATCCTGCGCCACGGACCGCGGCCACATGATGATGGGCCGTCGCTGGACCACGGCAGCCACACCCCGGCACGCCCGCTGTCGGCGGCCGACGAACCGCTGGAGGAGCGCTGACATGGACCTGATGACCTGGCTGCCGGTGGCGTGGTTCGCGGTGATCGGCTTCGGCGTGCTGATGTATGTGGTGCTGGATGGCTTCGTGCTCGGTATCGGCATCCTGGCCCCGTTCGCCGAGGACGAGGAGCAGCTGGACCTGATGATGAACACCGCCGCGCCGATCTGGGACGGCAACGAGACCTGGCTGGTACTGGGCGGCGCCGGGCTGCTGGCGGCGTTCCCGAAGGCCTATGCGGTGTTGTTGTCGGCGCTGTACCTGCCGGTGCTGCTGCTGGTGGTGGCGCTGGTGTTCCGCGGCGTGGCGTTCGAGTTCCGCTTCAAGGCACACCGGTCGCGCCGGCTGTGGAGCGTGGCGTTCGGACTCGGTTCGCTGCTGGCCACGTTTGCCCAGGGCGTGATCCTCGGCACCCTGGTGCAGGGCATCCCGCTGGTGGACGGTGTCTATCAGGGCGGGCCGTTCGCCTGGTTCAGCCCGTTCGCGATGCTGACCGGTGCCGCGCTGGTAGCCGGCTATGCGCTGCTGGGCAGCACCTGGCTGATCCTGAAGACCGAAGGCCGCGTGCAGGCGCTGGCACGGCAGATGACCCGGCCGCTGGTGGTGGCGGTGATCGCAGCGATGGGCCTGGTCAGCAGCTGGCTGCCGTTCCTCGATTCGCGGCTGATGGCGCGCTGGTTCAGCGACGGCAACTTCTGGTGGCTGTCGCCGGTGCCGCTGTTGACCCTGGCGGTGGCCGCCGCGCTGTGGCGCAGTGCGACCCATCCGCGCCGCGACCTGCCGCCGTTCCTGCTCAGCCTGGCGCTGTTCGTGCTTGGTTTCCTTGGCCTGGTGCTGGGCATGTGGCCGTACCTGCTGCCGCCGTCGATGACCCTGTGGCAGGCCGCCGCGCCGGCCTCCTCGCTGGGCTTCACCCTGGTCGGGCTGGTCATTCTGCTGCCGGTCATCCTCGGCTATACGGCGTGGTCGTACCGGGTGTTCCGCGGCAAGGTGCACGCCGACACCGGTTACCACTGATGGGTTGAAGGCGGGGCCCGCCGGTGCCGGGCCCCGTGTTGGGGAATGTGAAACCTGCACACCCCGGGCGGGACGTGCTAGCGTGCGCTCCTTTCCGGCAGCCAGGGGGGCAGCCGGCGACGTCCTGGACGGACGCACGGCTGCAGGAATGGGGGGCCGCCGCGCGTCGCCGTAATGGCTCGTGCCTATCGATCTCCCGTTGAAGCACCAACGCTAAATGATTGAATTCTCCATCGTCGACTGGGCCGCGTGGGCGCCCGGCCTGAGCGAGCGTAGCCAGTGGCTGGGCTGGGCCGAAGCGCCGTACCTGCCGCACGGCGGGGATACGCCGGCACTGGCAGAGGTTCCGGCAATGCAACGCCGTCGCATCGAGCGGTTGGGCCGCATGGCGATCCAGACCGCGTGCTGGTGCGAGGACGGGCAGGGGGCCGACAGCGACGTGCCGCTGGTGTTCGCCAGCCGCCATGGCGACGTCGCACGTTCGATGGACCTGCTGGGGGCGCTGGTCGGCGACCAGCCGTTGTCGCCCACCGGATTTGGCCTGTCGGTGCACAACGCGATCGCCGCGCTGTATTCAATCGCCCGCGGCCATCGCGGCAACTACCTGGCATTGGCTGCTGGCCAGGCAACGGTCGAAGCCGCGTGCCTGGAGGCCGTCGGCCTGCTGGCCGATGGCGCCCGCGAGGTGCGGGTGGTGGTCTACGAGTCGCCGCTCCCGGAGGTTTACGCGACGTTCGCCGACGAACCCGACCCGTTCTTCGCCTGGTGCTGGCGTTTGACCGCGCCAACAGGGGGCCGGCCGACGCTGGCGCTGCAGTGGCAGCCGGCCGACGGCCAGGCCAGCACTGTGCCCGGCCTGCTGCCGCACGCGCTGGACCTGCATCGCTTCCTGTTGTCCGGCGCGCCAGCGCTGGAGCACGTGGCCCATGGCCAGCGCTGGCGCTGGGGCCGCCGTGAGTGAGCTGCCGCGCCGCCTCGACCACGCCTGGCGGGTGTTTGGCACCGGCCTGAGCTTTGTTGCGTTTGGCCTGGGCGGGCTGCTGCTCGGCGTCCTGGTGATGCCGGTACTGCTGCTGATGCGGGACCCGGTGGCCCGTCGCCGGCGCGCCCGGCGCGTGGTCCAGGTCGCGTTCGCCAGCCATCTGCGGCTGATGCGCGGGCTGGGGGTGATGACCTACGAGATCGAGGGCGGTGAACGCCTGCAGCGTGACGGCCTGCTGGTGCTGGCCAACCACCCGACCCTGATCGACGTGGTCTGCCTGATCTCGCTGCTTCCCAACGCCGACTGCGTGGTCAAGCGGGCCGTGGCCTGCAACCCGTTCATGCGCGGTCCGGTACGGGCCGCCGGCTACATCTCCAATGACGATGGCGCCGGCCTGGTCGATGACTGCGTGGCCGCGGTGCATGCCGGCGGCACCCTGGTCATCTTCCCGGAGGGCACCCGCAGCGTGCCCGGGCAGCCGCCGCGCCTGCAGCGCGGGGCCGCCAACATCGCCGTACGGGGCCGCATCGACGTCACCCCGGTGCGGATCACCTGCAGCCCGCCAACCCTGACCAAGGGACAGAAGTGGTATCGTGTCCCCTCACGTCGCTTTCACGTTCGGCTGCAGATCGGCGAAGATATCCCGATCGCGCCTTTCTTGGCCGAAGACGACTCGCCAAGGGGGGATGCCTTGGCGGCACGCCGCGTTACCGAGCACCTTTCTCGTTATTTCGACCTGTCTGGAGAGCCGCCCCGTGCAAGCACTTGAGCACGAGATCAAGGAATTGATCATTTCCTCCCTTTCGCTGGAGGACATCACGCCGGAGGACATCGATCCGACCGCGCCGCTGTTCGTCGAGGGCCTCGGCCTGGATTCGATCGACGCGCTGGAGTTGGGCCTGGCGCTGCAGAAGAAGTACGGTGTCAGCCTCTCGGCCGATTCGGAAGAAACCCGTCGCCATTTCTCCAGCGTGCGCGCGCTCGGCGAGTTCGTCGCCGCCCGCCAGTCGTAACGGCGCCAGGAATTGCCATGACCAAGAATGAACTGTTCGAACGCATCGTCAGCATCCTGACCGACAGCTTCGAGATCGAAACCGCCCGGATCACCCCCGAGGCACGCCTGTACGACGACCTGGATATCGACAGCATCGATGCGGTCGACCTGATCGTGCAGCTCAAGCCGCTGCTGGGCCGCAACCTGCAGCCGGAAGCGTTCAAGGCCGTGCGCACCGTGCAGGACATCGTCGATGTCGTGCATGGGTTGCTGCCGGACCAGGCAGCCGCCTGACCGCAGCGCCGGCGGCTCCGCCATGGCACGCGCACGCACGGTCGTGGTGGCTGCGATCTCGCTGGCCTACCCGGTGCTGGTGTACCTGGCGATGGGCCGTTTCGAGCCACGCTGGCTGTCGCTGCTGCTGTTCACCCTGGCCCTGCTGCGTGCGCTGAGTACGCGCCAGCCGCTGTGGTGGGCCGCCGCCGCGGGAACCGGCCTGCTGGCCGTGTTGGCCACCGTGCTGAACCAGGCCCTGCCGCTGAAGCTGTATCCGGCGCTGGTCAACATGGTGATGCTGGCGGTGTTCGGCACCAGCCTGCGCTTCGGCCCGCCGCTGGTGGAACGCCTGGCGCGGTTGCAGGAGCCGGACCTGCCGGCGTTCGCGGTGGCCTATACCCGCCGCGTCACCCAGGTGTGGTGTGGCTTCTTCGTTCTCAACGGCAGCCTGGCCCTGCTGACCGCGCTTTACGCGTCGGACCGGGTCTGGATGCTCTACAACGGATTGTTGGCGTACGTGATGATGGGCGTGTTGTTTGCAGGTGAGTGGCTGGTGCGGCGTCGGGTCAAGGCAGCGCACGCGCATGGCTGAGTGGATTGCCCTGGACCGGCTGCTGGTGGACCCGCAGCCGCAGCGCAGCATCGGCGTGTGCGATGGCGAGGTGATCGACCATGCCCGCTTCCGCCAGCGGGTGCTGGCCTGGCGTGCGGCCTTTGCTGCTGCCGATGGCCGTGACTGGGCCCTGTACTTCGATGATGCGGTGGCCTTCGCTGCTGCGCTGTTCGGCGCCTGGCATGCCGGCAAGCGGGTGTTCCTGGCTGCCGACAACCTGCCGGCCACGCTGCAGGCGCTGCGGCCACAGGTGAGCGGTTTCGCCGGCGATGTTTCCACCGACTACCGAGCGCTGGTTGCCCCCACCGTTGGCGTGGACGGCGAACTGCAGGTGCTGGACGAGCGTGCCTGCGAGCTGTGCGTGTTCACCTCCGGCAGCACGGGCCAGCCCAGTGCGATCAACAAGCGCATGGACCAGCTGGCGCGCGAGGCGCGCTGGCCTACCTGGCATTGGGCCTGGCCCCGTTCCCCGGCCTGCGCCAGATGGCACTGTTCTCGGTGGTGGGCCTGGCCGCAGCTTTCCTCACGGTGATCTTCTGGTTCCCGTGGCTCGACGGTGGCGAGATCCGCCAGACCCGCTTCTCGCAGTGGCTGGGCAATACGCTGGAGCGTTTCCCGCGGCTGCATGGCCGCCGCGCGGTGACGGTCTTCGTGGTGGTCGCGCTGGCACTGTCTGCCATCGGCATCGTGCGCCTGCAGAGCAACGACGACCTGCGCAGCCTGCAGTCGTCACCGCCGGCGTTGATGGCGCAGCAGATCCGCCTGAGCCAGTTGCTGGGCATGCCCAGCCCGGCACAGTTCTACCTGGTGCAGGGTGTCGATGCCGCGCAGCTGCTGCAGCGCGAGGAAGCACTGACCGAGCGCCTGCGTGTATTGGCCACCGACAAGCGCATTGGCGGCTATCGCGCGATCAGCGATTGGCTGCCGTCGCCGGCGCGCCAGCAGGCCGATGCCGCGCTGACCGCGAAGGTGGAACCCAGCGTGCTGTCGGCCGTGTCCGAGGCGGTGGGCGAGCCGCTGCAGCGACCGCAGTTCGCCGCCGCGCCGCTCACCGCCGAAGCCTTCCTGGCCTCGCCGGCCTCGCAGCCGTTCCGCCACCTGTGGGTGGGTGAAGTCGGTGGGCAGATGATCAGCGTGGTGATGGTCGATGACCTGTCGCGCGCCGATGCCCTGGCCACGCTGCAGGGTGCCGCCGAAGGCCTGCCCGGCGTGCGCTGGGTAGACCGCACCTCCGATTTCTCCAAGCTGCTGGGCCACTACCGCAAGCTGATGGGCGGGCTGCTGCTGGTCGGCATCGCACTGGTGTTCGGTGCGCTGTGGCTGCGCTACCGCCGCCAGGCCTGGCGCGTATTTGCCCCCACCCTGATTGCCGGCGCACTGACCCTGGGCCTGCTGGGCCTGTTCGGCCAGCCGCTGCAGCTGTTCAACGTGCTGGCGCTGATGCTGCTGCTGGGCATGGGCATCGACTACGGCATCTTCCTGATCGAACACCGTGGCGATGCCAGCGCATGGCTGGCGGTCTGCGTGGGTGCGGCCAGCACCTGGCTGTCGTTCGGCCTGCTGGGCCTGTCGCAGACCCCGGCGCTGCGCGCGTTCGGCCTGACCCTGCTGTTCGGCATCGGCCTGGTCTGGCTGATCTCGCCACTGTTCCGGCCGCCACCGCATGACCTGCCGCCGGCCTGAGTCCGCCTTCCGCTTTTCTTCTTTCCCCTGATCGAGCAACAAGGACGCCCCGATGAGTACTGCTGTGGATGCTGTCGAACGCACTGAAATCCTGATCATCGGCGCAGGCCCGGCCGGCTCCGTGGCCGCGGCGATGCTGCGCCAGCAGGGCCGCCAGGTGCTGATGCTGGAGCGCCAGCAGTTCCCGCGCTTCTCCATCGGCGAAAGCCTGCTGCCGCAGAGCATGGAGTACATCGAAGCAGCCGGGCTGCTGCAGGATGTGGTCGAGGCCGGCTTCCAGTACAAGAACGGCGCGGCTTTCGTGCACGGTGAAGCGCGTACTGCCTTCGACTTCCGGAAGAAGTTCTCGCCGGGCTGGGGTACCACCTACCAGGTGCAGCGCGCCGACTTCGACAACGTGTTGGCACGCGGCGCCGAGCGCATGGGAACCACGCTGCGTTTCGGTGATGAAGTGCTGTCGGTCGAACCCGGTGAACAGCCTGCGGTGAACGTGCGCCGCCCGGATGGCAGCGAATACCGCATCGAGGCCGATTTCATCCTCGACGCATCGGGCTTCGCGCGCCTGCTGCCGCGCCTGCTGCAGCTGGAATCGCCATCCAATTTCCCGGTGCGCGGCGCGATCTTCTGCCACGTGCGCGACAACATTCCGGCCGAAGCCGACTTCGACCGCAACAAGATCCTGATCACCACCCATCCCGAACACATCGACGTCTGGTACTGGACGATTCCATTCTCCAACGGTTGCTGCTCGCTGGGCGTGGTCGCCGAGCCGTCGTTCTTCGAGCGCTACGAAGGCGACGACCTGCAGAAGCTGCAGGCCATCGTCGGTGAGGACCCCAACCTGACCCGCCTGCTGGCCAATGCCGAATGGGCGGTGCTGCCGGTGCGCCGCATCACGGGTTACTCGGCCAATGTCAGCTCGCTGTGGGGCCCCGGCTACGCGTTGCTGGGCAACGCCGGCGAGTTCCTCGACCCGGTGTTCTCGTCCGGTGTGACCATTGCCTTCAAGTCCGCGCAGCTGGCCAGCGAGTGCCTCAAGCGCCGTTATGCCGGCCAAACCGTCGACTGGGAAGCTGAATTCTCGATCCCGCTGCGCGCCGGCGTGAAGACCTTCCGCCGCTTCGTGGAAAGCTGGTACCAGGGCGGCTTCCAGAAGATCATCTACCACCCGCAGCAGCAGCCCGAAGTGCGCGACATGATCAGCTCCATCCTGGCCGGTTACGCCTGGGACACCAAGAATCCGTATGTGGCCGATGAAAGTGGTCGCCGCATGCGCGTGCTGGAGGAATTGTGCAGCGCCTGATCTTCCGTACTGCGGCCCTGCTGCTGTGCCTGCTGCTGGCCGCCTGTGCCGGGCGCATGCCCAAGCCCCAGGTGGAGCTGCCGCCGCTGCGGCTGTCGCCGGCCAGCCTGCCGGCGCCGCTGGCCCTGCAGCAGCAGCTGCATTTCCGCTTCGGCAGCCATGAGCGCGACCTCGACGCGCTGCTGGAGGCCGACGCGCAGCAGGTGCAGCTGGCGGTGCAGGCGATGGGCCAGACCGGCGTGCGCCTGCAGTGGGACGGCCAGCAGCTGACCCAGCAGCGCGCGCCGTGGCTGCCGCCGCAGGTACGTGCCGAGCGTGTGCTGGATGACCTGCAGTTCGCGCTGTGGCCGACCGCGGCCATCGCCGCCGCGCTGCCGGCCGACTGGCAGGTCAGCGACGACGGCCAGCAGCGCAGCCTGTCGCGCGATGGCACGGTGTGGCTGCAACTGCAGCGCCTGGACGATGGCAGCGTGCAGCTGGACAACCGTGCCGAAGGCTATGCGCTGCGCATCGAATCGATCGACATGGCCGGACAGGACCGATGAGTGCACCGATCTACCTGAACGACCTGGGCGTGGTCTGCGCGCTCGGCGATGGCCGCGCCGCTGTCGCGTCGGCGATGTTCGCCGACGTGCCGGGCGGGCTCAGTGACAACGACAGCCTGTTGCCGGGGCGCACCCTGGCGCTGGGAGAAGTACGCACGCCACTGCCGGCGCTGGAGGAACTGCCGGTGGCCCTGCGCGGGCGCAACAACGCCCTGCTGGACGTGGCACTGGCGCAGATCGCTCCGGCGGTGGCCGCCGCGATCACCCGCCATGGCGCCGAGCGCGTGGCGGTGGTGCTGGGCACCAGCACCTCGGGCATTGGTGAGTCCGAGCAGGCCCTGCGCACCCACGCCGAACAGGGCCAGTGGCCGCAGGGCTTCGATTACGCCCAGCAGGAAATGGGTACTGCCGCGCAGTTCGTGCGCCAGCGCAGCGGCGCTCAGGGGCCCGCGTGGACCCTGTCCACCGCCTGCTCGTCCAGTGCCAAGGCATTGATGTCGGCTGCACGCATGCTGCGAGCCGGTATCGTCGATGCCGTGATCGCAGGCGGCGCGGACTCGCTGTGCCGCTTCACCGTGGCCGGTTTCAGTGCGCTGGAATCGGTGTCGGCCCTGCGCTGCAATCCGTTCTCGCAGCACCGCGCCGGTATCAACATCGGCGAGGGCGCCGCGCTGTTCCTGCTCACCCGCGAGCCGGGCCCGGTGTGCCTGGCCGGGTGGGGCGAATCGGCCGACGCCCACCACATGTCCGCGCCGGACCCGCAGGGCCTGGGTGCCATCGATGCACTGCAGCAGGCGCTGCAGCGCGCCGGCTGGGCGGCCGATGAAGTGGACTACGTGAACCTGCATGGCACCGCCACCGGGCACAACGATGCGATGGAAAGCTTGGCGGTTTCGCAGGTGCTGGGCAACGGCATTCGGGCCAGTTCGACCAAGCCCCTGACCGGCCATACGCTGGGTGCGTCAGGCGCGATCGAAGCTGCATTGTGCTGGATCGTGCTGGCCGAGAACCCGCAGCAGCAGCTGCCACCGCACTGGTGGGACGGCGTGGCAGACCCCGCGCTGCCGGCACTGCCGCTGGTCGCACCAGCTACCCGCCTGGCGCAGGCACCGCGGCGGGTGCTGAGCAATTCGTTCGCCTTCGGCGGCAGCAATGCCGTGCTGGCGTTGGAGCGTCGATGAACATGCTGTATGCAATTGAAGAGGTGGTACCGCACCGCCAGGACATGTGCCTGCTGGAGCGCATCACGCACTGGGACCAGGACACCATCGAGGCGGAACTGGTGGTGCCCGAGGCCGGCCTGTTCGTGGAAAACCACGAAGTACCGGCCTGGGTGGGAATCGAATACATGGCACAGGCCATCGCGGCCTGGGCCGGCTGCCGTGCGCGTGCAGCCGGCAAGCCGCCGCAGCTGGGCTTCCTGCTCGGCAGCCGCCGCTACAACAGCGCGCGCTGCAGCTTCCCCAGCGGCTCGCGGCTGCGCGTACAGGCGCGCTGCGAGCTGTTGGGTGACAATGGATTGGGGATGTTCGCCTGCCGCATCCTGGCGGGCGAGGACGAATGGGCGACAGCCAACGTGTCGGTGTTCGAACCGGCCGATGCGATGGCCTATCTGGAGAGTGGACAGGCATGACAGGGAATCGAAGCGTGCTGGTGACCGGCGCCAGCCGGGGCATCGGCCGGGCCATCGCGCTGCGCATCGCGCGCGATGGCTTCGACGTGGTGGTGCATTGCCGCAGCCGCCTGGATGAGGCACAGGGCGTGGTGGCCGAGATCCACGCGTTGGGCCAGCAGGCCCGCGTACTGATGTTCGACGTGGCCGACCGCGAGGCCGCACGCGCCGCGCTGGAGGCCGATGTCGAAGCGCACGGCGCGTACTACGGCGTGGTCTGCAATGCCGGCATCGCCCGCGACGGCGCCTTCCCGGCGCTCTCTTCGGAAGACTGGGACCAGGTCATCCA
The DNA here is from genome assembly GCF_030985535.1 of Stenotrophomonas sp. Sm2128. Lineage (NCBI taxonomy): Bacteria > Pseudomonadati > Pseudomonadota > Gammaproteobacteria > Lysobacterales > Lysobacteraceae > Stenotrophomonas > Stenotrophomonas sp. Sm2128. The sequence continues at coordinate 5,981 of NZ_JAPTFQ010000067.1, read as the reverse complement.
CACCAACCTGGATGGCTTCTACAACGTGCTGCATCCGCTGATCATGCCGATGGTGCGGCGGCGCAAGCCGGGCCGCATCGTCACCCTGTCGTCGGTGTCCGGACTGGCCGGCAACCGCGGGCAGGTCAATTACAGTGCCGCCAAGGCCGGCATCATCGGTGCCACCAAGGCCCTGGCGCTGGAACTGGCCAGCCGCCAGATCACCGTCAACTGCGTGGCCCCGGGCCTGATCGAGACCGAAATGCTCAACGATGAAGTGATCGAACACGCGCTCAAGCTGATTCCCGCCGGCCGCGTCGGCCGTCCCGACGAAGTGGCGGCCACGGTGGCGTTCCTGCTGTCCGAACCGGCCGGCTACATCACCCGCCAGGTGATCTCGGTGAACGGGGGCATGCTCTGATGGCCACCGATCGTCGCGTCGTGGTGACCGGTGCGTCCGCGATCAGTCCGCTCGGCCATGACTGGCCGACCATCGAGGCGCATCTGCGCAGCTGCCGCAACGCGGTGCGCGCGATGCCCGAGTGGGATGTCTATGCCGGGCTGAACACCAAGCTGGCTGCGCCGGCGCAGGACTTCGCGCTGCCGCCGAACTACAACCGCAAGACCACCCGCTCGATGGGCAAGGTCGCGATCATGTCGGTGCGTGCCACCGAGGTGGCGCTTCGCGAAGCCGGCCTGCACGAGCACCCGGTGCTGCGCAGCGGTCGCACCGGCGTGGCCTATGGTTCCTCGTCGGGCAGCCACGAAGCCACCGGCGAGTTCGGGCGCATGCTCAACGAGTTCACCACCGAAGGCATCAGCGCCACCACCTACCTGAAGATGATGAGCCACACCGCGCCGGTCAACATCGGCGTGTTCTTTGGCCTGTCCGGGCGTGTCTATACCACCTCCAGCGCCTGCACCTCGGGCAGCCAGGGCGTGGGCGCGGCCTATGAAGCGATCCGCAGCGGCAAGCAGACGGTGATGGTCGCCGGTGGTGCCGAGCAGCTCGACGCTACCGCTGCGGCGGTGTTCGACACCCTGTTCGCCACCAGCGTGCGCAACGACGCGCCGCAGACCACGCCGCGCCCGTTCGATGCCGGCCGCGATGGCCTGGTGCTGGGCGAGGGTGCCTGCACGCTGATCCTGGAAGACCTGGAGCACGCGCAGGCGCGCGGTGCCACCATCCTTGCCGAGGTGGTCGGCTACGGCACCAACAGCGACGGCCAGCACGTCACCCAGCCCAGCGCCGACACCATGGCCCAGGCCATGCGCCTGGCGCTGGAGGATGCGGGCCTGGAGGCGGCGCAGATCGACTACGTCAACGCCCACGGCACCGCCACCGATCACGGCGACATCGCCGAGACCCAGGCCACCGCGCAGGTGTTCGGCAGCCGCGTACCGATCAGCTCGCTGAAGAGCTACGTCGGCCACATGCTCGGTGCCTGCGGTGCGTTCGAGGCCTGGCTGAGCATCGAGATGATGCGTGCCGGCTGGTTCGCCCCCACGCTGAACCTGGCCGAGGTTGACCCGCGCTGCGGCCAGCTCGACTTCATCACCGGGCAGGGCCGCGAATTGCAGGCCGAGTACGTGATGAGCAACAACTTCGCCTTCGGCGGCATCAACACCTCGCTGGTGTTCCGCCGCTGGAGCGAATGATCCACCGTCCCATCCCGCCTTTTTCCTCAACCCACCCGCACCCCCGACAAGGAGATGTTCCGATGCGCCGCACCCTGATGATCGCCACGGCCACTGCACTGCTGGCCCTGACCTCCACCGCCTCCGCCCGCGACACCCGCGTTGAGCAGTCCCTGCAGGAGCTGGTCACCTCGCAGGCCGCCCGGGACGCCGGCATCGACGGCAGCGTGCGCTTCTACCTGGCCGGCCAGCCGGTCAGCGTGCAGCAGCGCCTGGGCGAGGACGTGACCAACAAGAAGACCAACGCCGCCAACAAGAGCGATGCCGAGGCCTGCCGCTGGGTCGCGCTGTCTGCGCTGCGCGCACTGCAGGACGGCGCCAAGTCGCGCGGTGCCAACGCGGTGGTCGACATCGTCAGCTACTACAAGAAGAACGAGTTCAAGAGCAGCACCAACTACGAATGCTATGCCGGTACGATCCTCGCTGGCGTGGCGCTGAAGGGCACCTACGCCAAGGTCAAGTAAGCGACCGCAGGGCAGCGGCGTTGCCTGAACGCCGCCGCCACATTGCTGAACCCCGTCGGGGAAACGCCGTCGATCACGCCGCCATCGTCGGCCGACGGCTTTCCCCGGTGTCGGCTTTCCGACACAATCATGGCTCTTCCCGGGTTATCGTCCCGCGGACATGCACGCCTACGTCTATAAAAGCCAACTCAAGCCTGACACCTACGTCTACGTTCCCCGACGCGATGATTTCAGCGCGCTGCCTGCGCCGCTGCTCACCTCGCTGGGTGCGCTCACCTTCGTCCTGGACGTGGCCCTGGATGCCCAGCGTCGCCTGGCCCAGGCCGACCCGGACAAGGTTCGCAGTGACATGAGCGAGCGCGGGTTCTACCTGCAGGTGCCGCCGTCGGTGGCCAGCCTGATGCCGCGCCACTATGACTGACGTCTCCCGTCCGCGCGCCCTGTCGATCGCCTTCGCCGTGGGCGCCGTGCTGGCACTGGGTGCTGCCGTGGGCGGCGTTGCCGGTGCCGTCCTCGCCGCCCTGGCGCAACCGGCGTTCGCGCTGGGCGTGTCGTGGTGGCGGCGCAGCCGTGCGCTGCTGCCGCTGAAGGTGGTTGCACGCCAGGACCTGCCGGCGCTGCTGGCACTGTGGGCGGCCGCACCGCTGCTGCTGGCGCTGCTGCTGGCCTGGCCGCTGGCGGCGCTGCGTGACAGCGGCAGCCTTGCGGCGGTGCTGGGCCTGAGCGTGCTGGTCAGTGCCGGCCTGCTCGCTGCCTGGCGCACCTGGCCGTTGTGGAACGATGTCGAACGGCTTGATGGCCGCCTGGCCCATCATTGGCAGGCGCTGGCCGGTCGCGACCTGACCGCCTGGCGCGGTCTCGGCGTGGCGGCGCTGGTGATCGCGCTGGCCGCGCTGGTGGTGCTGCCGGCCTGGCCGGGACTGCTGCCGGAGAGCGCGCGCTGGCCCGCTGCGCTGGCCGTGGTGGTGGTGTCTCCCGTGCTGCACCTGCTGCTGCAGCGGGTCGCGCCGGCGCCGCTGGTGTCGTTGCGACCGAGCCCGATGGCGACGTCCGGCGCAGAACACGAACCGATGTTCGCTGCCGCGGCCGAGACCGCGCCGCTGGAGGCGATGGCTCCGCAGGAGCTGACCCCGGCCCTGTATGAAGCCGCCCGCCACGGCCGCATCGACCGCGGCCTGCAGCTGCTGCAGGCCGGCGCCGATCCGTATGCGCTGCCCGACCCGAACTGGCGCGACCAGCGCAGCCTGGCGGTGCTGGCGGCGGTGTTGCCGGACCTGCGCCTGCTGCGCGAACTGATTGCCCGCGGCGTTGACGTGAACGCGCCGCACCGGGGCATGACCCCGCTGCTGGCCGCCACCCGCGACAGCTGGCATGGCCGCCCCGAAGCCGTGATGACCCTGCTCGCCAACGGTGCCGATTCGCGTGCCACCGACAGCGATGGCAACACCCCGCTGCACCATGCCGCGCGCAGTTCCGACCCGGGCGTGGCCGCGCTGCTGCGCGATGCCGCCGCCGAAGTCGATGCGTTGAACAACGAGGGCTGGTCGCCGCTGGCCGTGGCCTGCCAGGTCGGCAACTGGCGCCTGGCCCGCTTCCTGCTCGAACGCGGTGCGCGCAGCGAACCGGCAGAGGGCACCCCGGTGCTGCTGGCCGCCGCCGCCACCGAAGACGACGATCCGGCTGGCGTGCAGCTGCTGCTCAAGCACAAGGCGCGTGCTGACGCGCGTGATCGCCAGCGCCGCAGCGCGCTGCACGAGGCGGCGCTGGCCGGCCACGTTGAAATCATCGGCGTGCTGCTGGCCGCCGGTGCCAACCTGGAAGCACGCGATGCACTGGGGCGTACGCCCTGGCTGGAAGCCGCCCGTGCCGGGCGTGCCGCGGTGGTCGAACACTTGCTGCCGCACAAGCCGGACCTGGTTGCCGTCGACGGCGAAGGGCGCAACGCAGTGCAGCTGGCGGTGATGGCAGAGGATGTCTCGCCGTTGCTGGTCAAGCGCCTGGTGGAGCTGGGCATTGCCGCCGACGCGACCGATCCGGTCGGTCGTCGTGCAGTGGACTACGCTGCCGAAGCCGGGCGCTGGGCGATTGTCGCCCTGCTGGATCCGTCCTATCCGTTGCCGGCCGCGGTCAGTGACGGCCTGGCCGAGCGTGGCGAAGCCGCCAGTGCCAGCGGCCTGCTGCCGGACCGCCCGCCGCTGACCCTGCTGCGCGAAGCGCTGGGCTTCGGCAACACCGAAGGCATGGCCGCGCTGGCCAAGCTGTGCCAGCCGGAAGAACTGGGCGGCCTGCTGCTCGACCCCGAGCTGGCGCTGGAGCCGCGCGCGGTGGATTGGCTGCTGGGCCACGGCGCCGATCCCTACGTGCGCGACGCCTGTTCCGATACGCCGATGTTCGCGTTGCTGTCGCGCGGCATTGATGCGGTGCCGGCGTTGCAGGTGATGTTGCAGCGTGGCTTGTCGCCGGCCGGACGCGGTGGCCTGGCGCGCTTCCTGGCGGCCTGTGCGCAGCACGACCAGGCCGCCCGTGGCCTGGAACAGCTGGCGCTGGAATTGCTGGAGCGTGGCGCCGATCCGTTCGCGGCTTCGCCGGCCGGTGATCCGCCGTTGTCGCTGGCGGTGCGCCTGGGCTGGCTGCGCCTGCAGCAGGCGCTGCTGAAGGCGGGCGTCGATCGTGAAGCGCGCGACAGCCATGGCATGACCGCATTGCATCTGGCCACCGCATTGGCCCGCGAAGGCGCGCTGAAGCTGCTGGTGCAGCACGGTGCCTCGCCGGAAGCACGCGCCGCCGATGGCCAGACGCCGCTGGGCGTGGCGCTGTCGATTGGTCGCCGCGACCTGGCCGACTGGCTGGACTGGCGGGTGTGGCCGTTGCCGCGCCGCACCCTGCGCGAGTCCGATCTGCCGGCCGCCGCAATGGCCGGTGACGTCGACGCGGTACGCCGCCTGATCGATCTGGGCTTCGCCGTCGATGCGGTTGATGCGCAGGGCTGCACCGCGCTGCTGCGCGCCGCCGGTGGTGGCCATCTGGCGGTGACCGACCTGTTGCTGGCGCGTGGCGCCGATCCGCAGCACGCAGCGGCCAGTGGTGCCACGCCGCTGTCGGCGGCGGTCAGCATGCGCCAGGTGGACATCGTCTCGGCCCTGCTCGACGCTGGCGCCAAGCTGGAACACCGCCTGCCGGGCGGCGTGACCGTGCTGATGCTGGCGTCCGCGCTGGGCCTGCCGGACATCGTTGCGCGCCTGCTCACCGCCGGTGCCGACGTGCACGCCGGTGACGCCCAGCAGCTGGGCCCACTGCACTGTGCCGCGCTGTATGGCTTCAGTGCCCGCGACCGCTCGCGCCTGCTCGCCCTGCTCGACACCCTGCTGCTGGCCGGTGCCGAACCGGACCAGGCCGCGGCCGGTGCGGTCACGCCGCTGCTGCTGCTGCTGGGTGCACGCGCCGAGCCCGGCACCGCCTGCGACGAACAGGTGGTGATGGCTGCGGTGGAACGCCTGTTGGACGAAGACGTGAGCCTTGAGGTGCGTGATCCGCGCGGCTTCGGACCGCTGCACCTCGCGGCCCTGCACGGCCTGCCGCTGCTGGTGCAGCGCCTGCTGCGCGCTGGTGCCGATCCGGAGGCGCGCGACAGCCTCAACCGCAGCCCGCGCGAGATCGCGGTGATGCGTGGCTTCATCGACGTGGCCGGCGAGTTCGAACCGCGCGTGCCGGGTGTCTCGTCGATGGCGCGGTTCCTGCGCGACAACGGTTGAGCACCGGAAAAGGGTAGTGCCGGCCGCTGGCCGGCTACCTCATGACATCTCCGGGATGACGGGATTGCCGGCCAGCGGCCGGCAATCC